>CAIKKV010000691.1 GCA_903828035.1 uncultured bacterium | reverse complement strand
GCTTGCCTACCACAAATACCTGAAGCCCGCCAAGGCCGCCTGGGCGAAGATCGTCCTGCATTGGGATGCGCCCATTACCGCGGGTCACCCTGATTTTTCAGGGGCCATCGGGTTCCTGACCGAATATAAGCCGCCCGTCCGGAACTTCATCCGCAACTGCGTGATTGAGGATAATTATTCCTGCGGGCTGGCGGCCTGCGGCGGGATCAACTGGCGCATTGAAGGCAACATTTTCAGGAGGAACGGCGGGCGGATGCCGGGTTGCGATATCGACTGGGAAGATGGCTGGGAATACTCCCAGGATGACGTTGTCAGGAATAATTCATTCGAATCCCGCAACGGCCTGATTGTCTGCGCCGGGCTCAACCATGTATTCAAGAACAATACGCTTAAAGGCAACACGTTGGTTTATGGCAGAACTCAGGCCGTGAAACTCGAAGGCAATACCTTTGGCGAAGAGGGGAAGGCCGTCAGGGTCACCTTAGGGACCCAGACGGACGCCTATTGCTATGGCAATAAGTTCCTGGGTGGCGCCGTCCAGTTTGAAAAGCAGCATGGAGAAAAAGGGAAATACGCGTTCCTCTGGCAGGATAACGTGTTGACCAACACAGCACTCCGGGGCCGATAGCCGTTCGTTGTTCGAGGTCGTTTGAAAAGTAGAATGGGAAATGTCTGATGAAACATCTGCGCTGGTTGCTGATCGCCTCGTTCTTTGTCACCACAGCCGCCTGGGCCGCCAAGCCGGCGAAGCCCGCTGCCTCAAAGCCCCGGTCCAGCTCGGGCCGGGCGGCGATCGGAGTCCGCTCTGCCACCCCGTATCTCGGCGCCATTGTCGTGGATGCGCTGTCGGGGACGGTTCTGTTCGAGGATAAGGCGGACGCGCCGGGCTACCCCGCGAGCGTGATCAAGCTGATGGACCTGCTGCTGATCGAGGAACGTATCGACGCCGGGCTGCTGTCGCTGACCAACACGATCCAGGTGACCGCGGAAGCCGCCGGAATCGGCGGCTCCCAGGTGTACCTGGCCGAGAAGGAGATCTTCCCCGTCGAGGAGCTTCTCGCCGCGCTGGTGATTCATTCCGCCAATGATGCCGCGGCCGCGCTGGCCATCTATGTGGCTGGCACCCGGGCCGCCTTTGTGGAGCTGATGAACAGGCGGGCCGCTGAACTGGGCATGAACGCGACCCGCTTTCACTCGGTGCACGGCCTGCCGCCGACGGAAGGGCAGGAGCCCGACGTCTCGACCGCCCGGGATCTGGCGCTGTTGGCAAGGGAGATTCTCCTGAAGCATCCGGATGTGACACGGTTCTCGTCCTTACAGTACCGCCCCTTCCGCAACGGCGCCTTTACCCTGCGGAATCCCGATCATCTCATCGGGAGCTTTCCCGGTTGTGACGGGCTGAAGACCGGATATTTTAAAGCGGGCGGATTTTCGGTTGTCTCCACCGCGCAACGCAACGGCCGGCGCGTGATTGCCGTCGTGCTGGGTTCCACGGATAGCAAGGTCCGGGACGCGACGGCGAAGGATCTGCTCTCGAAGGGCTTCCTGGCCCAGGAGAAGATCCCGCTGCCCCCGCCGCCGGTTTTGGTTTCCACCAACGTGGTCGTGACGAATTCGGTGCCGGAGCCCGAGCCCGGGAAACTGGCGACCCCGTGGGCCGCAAGTCACATTCTCATGATATCTGGCATTGCGGTGGCCGGGCTGATTTTCGGCGTGGTGTTTTGGCGGAAAACCAGATCGCGGAACTAAGTGACTGAAATACAACGAAAGGAATCCGAGGTATGAGCGCGAAGGTCCAGATTGTGTTTTACAGCCTGTACGGTCACGTCTATCGGATGGCCGAGGCCATGGCGGAAGGCGTCAGGAGCGTGGCGGGGGTTGAGGCCGTGTTGAAACAGGTCGCGGAAACGCTACCTCCGGAGGCGTTGGAAAAGATGGGCGCCACGCAGGCGCGCAAGGCGTTCGAGCACGTGCCGCTGGCGGACGTGGACAGCCTGGCGGAGGCGGATGCGATTATCTTCGGCACGCCGACCCGCTTCGGCAACATGTCCGCGCAAATGCGCACGTTTCTCGACCGGACGGGAGGCCTGTGGGCCAAGGGCGCGCTGATCGGCAAGGTCGGTAGCGTCTTCGCCAGCACGGGGACCCAGCATGGAGGCCACGAGACGACCATCACGAGCTTCCACACAACCCTGCTGCATCACGGCATGATCATTGTCGGCTGCCCGTATGCAGCCCAGGGCCTGACGAACATGAACGAGATTACCGGAGGCAGCCCTTATGGCGCGGGGACCCTGGCGGGCGCCGACGGCTCCCGGCTTCCCACGGCGAACGAACTGGCGATCGCCCGTTTTCAGGGGCAGCATGTGGCGGGCATCGCGAAGCGGTTGTCCGGGACGTAGAGCCTGATTTCCGAGCGCCTGACGGCATTGGGCGTTTCGTCCGGATGAATCATGAATAATTACTGTCATGCGCTGGGTATCGAGGTTCCTTGCCTGGAAGATTCCATTCAGAGCCGCGATGCCAATGTTTTCGGGTTGCTTATCGCGGTGCTGCTGGAAAAGGGGGAGCCCGTTACGCTGACCGAGGCTGCCCGGCGCATTGCCGCAGTGACTGCGGGCGATGCGGAACTGGCGCTGGGTTCCCTTTCGCACTGCCGACCCGCGCGCCCTCCGGTTTACCGGACAGGCGACTTGTACGCCCTGGATCCGTATGATGGGGAAGCTGGGCTTTGGGCATATCGGCTGGGGCTGAAACCACCCGAGCCTCCGCCCTTGAGGCTTGTGCCGGAGCCCCTTCCCGGACCGGAACAGCCTCTGACTTTGGAGGAGTTGGGGGAGTCTTGGAGGCGCTATATTCCCAGCGGTTTTTCCGCTCAGCGACTGGCCATAGCCGTGCTCGACGCCCATCGCCGCCCGATGAAGCCGGGAGAGGTGGTGGGGTATGTCGAGGCCAAGGGCAGAAGGACGCTGCTTTCCGTCGATTCCGCCGCATACTGGCGCGCAGGAGCTCCGATTCATGTTCGCGAAGACGGCTTGTGGGAATTGATAGTAGGACATGCTCTCATCGGACCCACGCGACGGGCAGTGAGGGCGCAGATTGAGTCGGAGCGGCGATCCAACCAGCCTTCCATGGAAGAAATGGAGGCGAACTTTAAACGCCGGGACCAGGAGCGTGAAGAACACGCGAATCAGTTGGAGGCGATGAGTCGGGTCCTGGTCTATGGGTTTCCCGCTGAGCGGCCCGAGTCCGTGGTTCTGATTGATGTGAATCGGCGGACGCTGGAAACGCTGATGGGAGATTCGATAAATGAACTGGGCAGACGGCTGTCGGGGTATGACTGTCTGGTCGGCCTCGAGATCCGGAAGCTGCTTCAGGTGTTGGGTGTTGACCCCGGGAATCGGCGGCTCGCCGAATTAGGCCCTCCGCAGAAGACCCGCCAGATCAACAGGCGCGGGAGGATTCTCAAAATAACGATGGAGTTGCTTGTTCAGGGGTCGTGCAGAATGTCGCGGCCTTTCGGGGATAAGGCCACGATGATGGCGTATCTGCGGAAAGGGAAAATGACCCCGTTCATACGGCGGGTGGAGGCGGATGCCAAATCGCTGCTGGCTCTTTATCAGTATGGGCGGCTGCACGGGCGCGTGAGGCTACGATGGGGTTTTCTTGATGAGGATCTACCCGCCCCGTGGGTTCAATGGGACGAGCGGACTCTGCATGACTTGATGAAGCGCTCTGACGAGTTGAAGGTTCCGCTGGAAATCGTGACGGGCAGTGCGCCGGGATGGGAGCATCCATGGTCCAGGTCCCGCCTGGCTTTTGCGGGGAAGCAGCCCGATGGCTGGCGTTGTGAGTTGATCGACGAAGACGGCGACCTTGTTTATGAACCGGACATTCAGGCAGCGCGTTTGATGGACGAAAAGGAGTCGTAACTTTTTAGGGACTTCGATGTCTTCTGCTTCCGCTTCTAGTACCCTATAATACCGGGCTCATTTCTTTGAAATAGTTCTTCACTCGTGTCCGGTCAAAAAACCCTGTAAACACGGTTGATTCTGCATGCCGTGTGATTCCGAGGTCGGTTGGTTTTCGGAAAACACCTGTAGAATGGGGGTTTTCTCGAATAAGGTAACGCTCAAAATCTGTAGAATGGCGTACGGGCTCTGAGGCAGGTTGGCTCGTTTGCGGATGATGGCGATAAGAACGTAAACGGCAATGGCCACCCATATCTGAACACGCACGGCATTCTCGGAGGTTCCGTAAAACACTTTGATTCGCAGGTGCTGTTTGATCCACTTGAAAAACAGTTCGACCTGCCAACGCGACTTGTAAAGACGCGCAATGGTCAGGGCGGGTTGATGGAAGTTGTTGGTGATGAACACAAGGTTCTTGTGGGTGATCGGGTCGCGATATCCGATTCGTCGCAAGGGCTCGGGATACTGCCGATGCGAGTAGAAGCCTGTCAAAACAACGGTCTGGTCGAGTCGGACACCGCTGGCTTTGTCGACCGGATTCGAATACCGGCGACGGAAGCCGGAGTTCTTCTTCGCCCGTGTGACGAAGAAAGCGCGGTCCTGGTTCATACGATACAGACGGCCAAGGGGCGGATGGCCGCGCTGTGGTCCCGAGGGGGCGGAATCATTGCGGCAGACGTGGATAACGTGCTGGCCAATGGGGGACTGTCACCGACCCTGTGCCCTGGATCGCTGGCAGATTCGCAGAAGCAAATTTCCTTATAGTTATTGATCTTATTCTGTCATCCCGAGCGGAGGCCTGCTTCGGGCCGTAGTCGAGGGATCTCATCCTCCTGTGCACAGCCCGAGATCCCTCGACAAGCTCGGGATGACGGCGAAGTCGCTTTGAAGCCGAAGCGTAATAGGCCTGGCAGGTATTTCATCCCATTTCGGCTTCATCCCCCGCTGCAGGTATTGGCGCGTTTCCGCCCGGGAACAGGCGGTGCAACAGCCCCCTCACCCGCCTCCGCATGAAAGATGGCCTCCAACTCGCGAAAAGCCGCCTCGCACTCGGGAGTCGGCTCCCCCTCATTCCCGATCAACTCCTTGTCCAGAAACGCCCGCAACTTGACGATCCGCCAGCGCCAGCTATTCCTTCCCCACTCCGGCATGTCCGCCTCCGCCAGCCCGCACAACGCCCATGCCTCTTCGGCCCGGTTCACATCCGCCGTCTCTGACAGGGGACGCCGCAACCAACCGGGATACGCCTCCACCGGAATCATCCCCTCCGGATGCCAGCCCCACGACTCCGGCATCCACAGGGGCGCATGATTCTGCTCCAATATCTCCAGGATCCCCAGGATCACCGCCGGATCACCGTTCCCGAAATGGAATTTGGCATACTCCGTCATCGCCTCCCGGCAATCATTCTGCCCCGTCCAGTAAAAATGCGCGTAGGCCGCCTTGTTGATGTCCTCGAAAATCCCTTCGGAATAGGGGAACCCGCCGTCGGCCAGGTGCGCCACCTCGCCCCAAAGTGACTCAAACCGCTTCAGCAGCGGGTTGGCGCCGAAGCCCCCCCACGGCATCATGTCATACATGCTGATTTCCGGGAAATTCAACAAGGGCAGCTTGCCCGGCACCCCCTGATCCAGCGGAAAACGGGGAAACTGGCTGTGGGAATCGGCCATCAGGTAGTCCACCCAGTCGGGCTTTTTCTCGAACGCCTCGGCCAGCCCGGTCCATTCTCCCTGCTCAACCCCATAATCAAACAGCCAGGTGGAAAAGACCACCTTGCCCTTGGGATACAGGGCGCGGAACTGGCGGGCCGCCTTCTTCCCGATCGTCAGCATACCGTTACTCCCCCACGGACGGCAGGACTCGCAGGCGCACCCCCCCTGATCGTACGGCCACAGCCAGATGAAATCCACGCCCGTATCATGGAAGGCTTCCAGTTCCCGGCGCATATTCTCCAACACCAGCGCCTCCCCCTTCGGCGTGGCCACGCACACCTCCACCCCGTAATGGGCGCGGCCGGTTTTAACGGCCCTCAAATCGGCCGGGGTGGCGCTATAACCCTCGTTCGCCAGCATCCCCAGGCCTGCCTGCATGCCCACCGACCGGGCCTTCTTCAGCAGCACCTTGAGCCGGGCCAGCATATCAACGGCCTTGGGATCATCGATGCCCGCGAAGTGGTGCATGTCGAACCAGACATTCAGCGCATTAAGCCCGAGCAGGGCCAGATCCTCAATATACTGCTCCACCTCCTCCACCGGGGCTTCCTGGTAGAAATTATGGAAATGGGTGGCAAAATACATGCCGCGCATCGAGAGCCGGGGGACGGAAAGCCCGCGCCACGGACAGGGCTTGAACTCCCCATGCTCCAGCCCGCTTCGCCGCAGGAATTTACCCATGCCATAGATAAGGCCGCGGTCATCGCTGGCCACGATGCGAATCAGCCCATTGGCGCTGCTTTCAATGCGAAAGCCTTCAGGCGGAATGCCGGCATCCAGAACGAGTTCCAGATCCGCCAACTCATCGGCCCCCACAAAATCGGGAATCGGCCAGCGGCGTTCGCCCATCACCCGCATCGTGATCGGCTTGAGATTTTCAAGAATCGGGGAAACGACGGCGGGATAACAGATTTTGAACAATTGCATCAGGACTCCCTTCAATATGACCCGTTTTTATTTATATCTCCTGGCCCAATCGAAGTCAACGGCCCTGCACAATTTCACTGCCATCCCATAGTCCGTTCATCAGTCAGCAACGAATCGCCTTGAAAAAGTGCTGGCCGGGCGGAGGCTTGCCTGCAACCTACAGGCATGAACAAAAAAATATCCAGAGGCGCCGCCAAGCGCCTCCCGCCCCGAAGGGCGGACCGACCCGGCCAACGAGAAGCGACCATACTGTTTTTCGGCAGAGTTGCAACCTGATTCCCGGGCATCTAATTCCGAAACTGGAGCGGGAGTTTCAGATCGATACGCGGGGTTTCTCGTGCACGAGCCATGTACAGGCGCTCCTGTTCGGCCATGCCTCGCCCGCCCCGGCAGAAGCAGGACATGGAGTTTCTGTTCCGCGTGGACATGGCGGAGGATGAGGAGCACGCGAGGGACGTTCAGCGGCTGTTCTTGTTCCGGGCGGCCTTCTTAATGTCACGGGCCGAGACGCCGGCATCGCGGCGCAGGAGACGTGAAAGGGTCGAGGCATCCCGCACGCCCACGAGGGGGGCGACGGAGGTCAAGGTGTGGAGGGGATCGAGAAGCAGGCTGCGTCGGGCATGGTCGGCCTTCCGGCGCCGCACGTCCTGCATGGGTGTGTGGCCGGTGAGCTGCTTGTATTTGCGCGCGAAATGGTGCTTCTCTATGCCGGCGCACCGGGCCAGATCTGCCAGGCGGATCGGCTGCTGGATATGCTCCTCCGTGTAGCGGATCATCCGCGAGGGCAGGGTGCTATCGGCGGCGGCTTTGGCCAACGTGATGAGTTCGGCAATCATCGCCCCGAGATAGGCGTCCGCCACGGCGCCCAGCCCCGCCTTGTGGCTCGGGCTATGGACGGCGGCGAGCAGCCGGCGGGCGAGTAGATCGAACACGTGTTCGGTATCGCGCACCAACCGCGGCAGCTGCGCGGACGCGCCAGGCCAGCGCAGGTAGATGGCGATGCAGTGGAGGGGCCGGCCCGGCTCGCTCTCGTCGGTGTCCTCGCTGCCCGCGGGCCAGAATACGACGTCACCGGCCTCGGCGCGGAGTGAGCGTGGGCCCCCCGGAGTGTCGTACGTGGCCTTGTACACGCCACTGCAGACCACAATGATCTGAGCCGCCGCTGTGCGGCGGATGCGGCTCAGGAGACGATGAGCCGGGCCGCGGAAGAAATCGGCGTTCAAGACGGTGGCGTGGATGGCTCTATCAGTTGACATGAACGGATGTAATATCGCTCATCATGCGCAGTTCCGCAACTGAAGATTTCTCGCCTGAAGATTTCTCGCCGCTGCAAATGCGCCCTGCGCTCACCCCGGAAGCGGCGAACCCAAACGGGATGCGCGATCATTCCCGGAAAACCTACGACGCTAATGTTTGCCTCCAAAATTGCCGTATTCGTCAATATTCAGCAAACACAAGGCGAAGAAGCTGTGCTAAAGTTCTTTTGACGCGTGTGGAATGCGAATGGCCTCGAAAGGATGCCTCTTCGGGCGCCATGAGGTCATTCGGCGACAAACCGGAAGCAGGAGGCGCGAGGATGAAGACGACGAAACGGCTGTGGATGGTGTTGGCGTTGGTGCTGGCGGTGGGAGTGTCGCCGGCCTTTGCCGTTGATCGCTATGTAGCCACGAATGCGACCGGCACTTACGACGGGACGTCGTGGACCAAAGCATTCACCAACATACAGACGGCCGTGAACGCCGCCGGCGAAGGCGACACGATCTACCTGGCCGGTCACACGTTCGTGCTGTGGACCCAGTTGGTCTGGAATGCGAAGAGCCTGCTGGTCAAGGGCGGCTATGCCGCGGCGAGCGATGTGTCGCTTCCAGGTGCGCGAGATGCGTCGCTTTGGCCTACCGTTCTGCGACAGACATCGACCGTGCAGCGGGTGCTCGTGATGAACTGCGTCACGAATGGCCTGCTGGAGTTCGTCACGCTGACCGGCGGCAAAGCCGGTTCGGCTTACGGGATGCTCCAGATTCCCGCAGACTATGGCAATCCCGGCTATCGCCGCGGCGGCGGACTGTGGGTCGGCAGCAACAGCATGACCACGCTGGCCAACCTGATCGTTACGAACAACGTGACCGATGCGGGAGGCAACGACTCCGGGTTGGGCGGAGGCGTCTTTGGCGCCTACGGCATCGTGACCATGACCAATTGCACGATCGCGGGCAACAAGGCGCAGACCGGGTCGCAGTATTCCAACGGCACCGGCTATGGCGGCGGATTGTACCTTTATTCCGGCGCATGGACTGTGACGGAATGCGTGATTTCGAACAATGTCGTTTCGCAGGCGAATAATGGGGGCAACAGCGGTGCCGGCCTCTATCTGAACGGCAGCAGCAACCGTGTGGTGCGGTCGATGATCTGCAACAACCAGGTTCAAGGGACAGGCCCAGGCAATCTTCCACGGTATGGCGCTGGCGTCTATCTTGTCAGCGGGGAGTTGGACCGGTGTGTTATTCGGCGAAACAGCATGACCAGCACGACGAGCGGGTCCGCTTATGGCGGCGGGGTGTATCAGATGGGCGGGCGGATCCGCAATTGCCTCATCGCCCTTAACAACGCCTACGTGGAAGGCGGAGGCCTCTACGCCACGGGCGGGACCAACGAGAACAACACTGTGGTGGAAAACACGGTCAATCAACTGGGCGGCATCGCCGGTGCCAGCCTCAGCGGGGCCACCGTCAGCATGACCAACTGTATTCTGGTCGGCAACATCCGGCTGGCGGATAACCAGGAGAAGAATCTTTCGACGACCGGAGGCGCGGTTGGGTACTCCGCGATGACACCGCTGCGGGGGGGGACGAGCAACGTGGTGGCCGATGTGGGCTTCATGAATGCCGCGGCCGGCGATTACCGGCTGCGCCTCGGGTCGACCGGCATCGACGCGGGCGTCACGCAGGCCTGGATGACCGGGGCGACCGATCTGGCCGGAACGAACCGCGTTTTGGGCGCCGCTCCCGATATGGGTGCGTATGAGACGCCGCTGGCCAATACCGGCCCGCTTTGTGCAAACTTCACGGCGGACGCCACGAGCGGAAGGGACGCGCTCACCGTGAATTTCACGGCCTACGTATCCGGGTCGAACACCGTGTCGCGCTACTACAAGTGGGATTTCAACGGCGACGGCGTGGCGGACCAGGAGGGCGGCGAGCTCTCCTCCCTCAGCCGTTCATTCGCGGCCGGATTCCACTCCATCGGCTTGACCGTCACGAACGGCATCGGGGAAAGCAACACCCTTGTCAAGACGGCCTATATCCGGGTCTACCCGTCGTCGTCCTATGTCTGGTCCGGCGGCAGCGGAGGCGCCGGGACGAACTGGGCGACGGCCTTTACCAACCTCGCCTCGGCGTTGCCCTATCTGAGCTCCAACTGCACCATGTGCCTAGCGGGAGAGACAATGAGCGTCACCTCGTCGGTTGTCCTTTCCGACAGCATCGGCGTGACGATCCGGGGCGGCTACGAGGCCACCAACCTTGCGGTCGCGTTGCCGGGGAACTGCGATCCGGCCCGCTGGTCCACGATTATCCGGTGTGGGGTTGTCGGCATCCGTCCGCTGTACCTACTCAATGTGACGGCATTCGGCCTGGCGAACGTGACGATCACGGGCGGCAACATTACGAACGCTACCCTGGACTGCAAGGGGGGTGGGCTGCGAGTCGAGAACAGCTCGGGCATGATCGAAACGTGCGTGTTCTCCAACAACGTGGCGAACTCGATCGCGGACGGTCACGCCTATGGCGGTGGCATTTACGTGAGCAACAGCTGGCTGATTCTGACCAACTGCGCCATCACCAGCAACAAGTTGACAAGCCCCGTGTTGGCGAACAACGGCTACGGCTATGGCGGCGGCCTGTACCTCGTGGGCGGCACAGGGACGGTGGTGGACTGCCTAATCTCCAATAACACTGCCCGCGCCCTCATGAACAACGGCAACTGGGCCGGAGGGCTCTACCTGGATGGCGTCAGCAATCGGGTGGTGCGGACACGGATCTGCAACAATCAAGCGCAAGGGAATGCCGATAAACCCCGGCGGGGGGGTGGCGTTTATCTGGTGAACGGCGAACTGGATCGGTGCATCATCGCGCAGAACGGGATGACCCTCACTTCCAGCACGGAAGCGTACGGCGGCGGCGTGTATCAGACCGGCGGCCGGATTCGCAACTGCCTGCTGTTCGGCAACGCCGGCGATCAGGACGGGGGCGCGATATACGCCACCGCCGGCAGGATCGAGAGCACGACGGTGTCCGGTAATACGGTCAATGAGGCGGGCGGTATGGCGGGGATGCTCCTCTCCGGAAGCACCGTGACGATGACCAACAGCATTTCGGTGTTCAATACACGGCTGGCGGACAGCCAGGAGGCCAACGTGTCCAGCAGCGGCGGGACGGTGGGCTATTCGGCTTCGACACCGCTGCGCTCCGGTACGAGCAACACGGCGGACGCCGTCGTATTCATGAACGCCGCCGGCGGCGATTACCGGCTGCGCTCCAGTTCGGCGGGGTTCGGTGCCGGCCTCGTTCAGTCCTGGATGGCGGGCGCTACGGATCTCGAAGGCAACCCCCGGGTACGCGCCAACAAGGTGGACATGGGCTGCTACCAGTGCCTGTCAAGCCGCGGCACGGTCTTAATCATCCGGTAGGATGCGCCGCCCCTGTGAGCTCGTGACACCGAGTTGGAAAAAGGGTAATTGGGCCGGGCGGCATGAAGTCACCGGGTCACGAATTCACAGGGGGTTTCACCATGACAACAGCACCCGCTGACATCAAGCGGACGATCCGCTCCGAGGCCGACCGCCTCGCGCCTGTCTGGCCCTCGCCGACCGAAATCGATGCGCCCACCCGCGAGACGGCCGTCGCCGCGGTGGATGGCGTGCTGATGTCGCCGTTCGACAGCCAGGCCCGCAAACACTTCGGTCGGAGCGGAGTCGACTGGGCCAATCTCGGGCCGCTGACTGTTCTGTGCCGGATGCAGTTCATCGGGCAGCTTGCCACCGCCTATCATGTCGTCCGCGACGAGCGTTATGCCGAGGCGGCCCGGGACTACATGCAGGATTGGATGTCGTTCTGGACGTCGGACACGGCTGTCGGCAAAGGGGAGGCCGACTGTTCCTTGAACCTGTGCTTCCGCAACGCCGTGTGGGCGGGCAGCCTGCATCTGTTCCTCGACAGCCCGTCGTTCGACGACGCCTTCGTGTCGCGCGTGGTCGACTTCGTGGAGGGGCAGTACGAGTGGCTGCGGAACCACCTCTCCACCACGATCAACTGGCGCATCTTCGAAGCCAACTCGCTGCTCCAGGGCAGCCTGTATCTGGCGTTTCTCGGCAAGGCGGCCGACTGGCAACGTTTCGCCGTGAGCGTGCTCAACGACGGCTGGCACCGCCAGTTCCTGCCCGACGGCGTCCACGAGGAGCGCAACCCGATCTATCACTGTGGGATGACCGGGACCTATCACGGCCTGCTGCTGCTGGCCCGCCACAGGCCCGCACTGGGCCTGTGCATGACGGTGGAGCGCATGGCCCCATCCTTCGACTTCCTGCTGGCCTGCGTGAAGCCGAACGGCTACCTGTGCGGCCTGAACGACTCGCAGTCGGCCTACACCGGGCATATCCATGACGGCGTGCATGCCGAGGGGCAGATCGGCGTGGACGGCGAGAAGATCTGGCGGGACTGGCGCGGCGCGTTCGGTTTGCCGCCGGTGTATCCCGCCACAACCCAGGTTTTTCCGGAGGCCGGACTGGCGTTCCTGCGCACCGGCTGGAACGAGGATGCCGCCTGGATGAGCTTTGACGGCAGCGGGTGGGGTGGGGGGCATTGTCACCTGGGGCGCAACGCGATCCAGTTGCACGCCTTCCGGCAGAGCATGGTGGTGGACTCCAACGGGTGCTACAACTCGGACCGGTGGCGGTATCTGCGCTCCACCCGCGCGCACAGCACCTGCAACCTCAACGGGCTCAACCAGTCCAGCACGAATCCCAACCGCCTCCGCACCCATCACGCGCCCGGCTACGATGCCGTTTTGAGCGTCTACGAGGGCGGTTATTGGAATCTCGATCACACCTGGAACATCACCCATGCGGCGCGGGGGATCTGGGCCCAGCACGCGCGCCTGCTCTTCTGGGTTCAGGATCGCTTTGCCTTCGTGGCCGACAGCCTGTTCCGCCTGCCGCACCAGCCGGACGATCCCGAAGCGGATCGGCCAAGCCTCGAATGCGTCTGGCAACTGGCGCCGGATGCGGAGATCGTGTTGCAGCCGGAACGTAACCGCGCCGTGGCGCAGTGGAAGGACGCCGGGCTGCTGCTGCTCACGCCGATCCGGCCGGAGGGCTCGCGGTACGAGACCTATTGCGGCGCGGCGGATCCGCTGCGCGGATACGTCGGCATCGAGAAACCCGCGCCGCAGATTGTGCTCAACACCCCGCGCATGGATCGCCGGCACGACTACTGCGTCTCGGTGTTGACGCCGTTCCAAGGCCGCCAGCCGCCGGAGGTCGCCATGGAGGCGAAGTCGCCGATGGGACAGGTCGGCTATGTCCGCCTGCGCTGGGGGGACGGGACGGCGGACGAGATTCATTGGGGCTGCAACTTCGGCCTGATGCTGGGAAAGCGGGCCGATTTCGAGACCGATTCGTCGCTGGTGCACCTGCGCAAGGATGCCGCCGGCAAGGTGACTGGAGGATGCTGTGTGAACGGCACCTTTCTGGCGCCGTTCGATACGGCCGTGCGCGCGCAACCGGAGACGTTTCGGTTTGGAGAGATCGTATGACCCTGCGCCCCTATCAACTTCTGTGCCTCATCTGTTCGCTGGGAGGGAGCCGCGGGCCGAAGGATGCGACACTGCAGAAACTGGCGGTGCGGATCCGTCGGAATCCCGACCTGCCCCTGACGTTGGTGTGCAATGCGGGTGACGTGTATGCCTTTCAGGATCCGGGAGTCGCCGGCGACACGCCGGAGGGGCGGGATTTCAACCGCAAGCGCGACCTGGACATTCTCCAGCGCATGGGTTGGCCGCCGGGCGTAACGTTGCCTGCCCGAACGGCGCTGAGGATGATTCATCAGCAGATTCCCTCGGTGGCGGGACTCTGCGGCTATGCGCGTGTGACCTCGGCGGCTTGGAAAGGCTGTCCCAGTGCGGGAAGAAGCGCCTACGCGAAGGGGCACCAGAAGGGGTTGGATGCCCTTCTGCCGCCGAGAAACAAGGAGGAACTGGTCTGCGAGAAAGCGGCCTCCATTCGGGCTTTGCACAGCGCCAAGGTCGTGACGATCCGACCGCATCTCCTGCTGTGCGCGGTATGCCAGTATGGAGACGGCTTGCGCCCTCCCTATGCGGAGGATAATCTGCCGGAATGGCTGGATCTGATTCTGCACAAGAACCCGGACGTTTTGATCAAGATGGCCCGGCAGGCCGACTGGATGATGTGCGCCCCATGTCCCCATCGCGCGCCGAAGCTGAATGCCTGCGTCAATGTGCTGGGCTCGGGCGGCCTCTCGAACGAGAAACGCGATTTGGACATGCTCCAGATTCTGGGGCTGGAGTTTGGCAGCACAATGAAGGCGCGCGATCTCTTGCGCCGGATGTTCGCGAGGATCCCCTCGACCCAAGCGGTATGCGTGCGGAACAACGGCTGTCCGTCCGTCTGGTGGGACGGCTGTGGGGAATACAACCTCAAGAAAGGGAACGTCAGCTACACCAAAGGCCGCCGGAAAATGTTGAAGGAACTGGGGCGGGTTGACCCCGGGGCGCCGGTCAAGATACATGGCAATCTCACCGGGTGTCATGACGTCACGAGGTCACGCAGACAGCCCCTCCCGGTGCGAAGAGAGAGACTGACGACAGGTGATTGAAACCATGGCTACAGAGTTCAAGCCGGATGTGCCAAACCACACGCTCCCCCTGATCCCGCTGCCTGGCAACGGCGCCGTGACCGAACTGGGCGGCGAAGGCTACGAACTGGAGATCACCCCGGCCGGCGAAGCACATGTGCGGGCCGAAACCGCCGCGGGCCGTTTCTACGGCGAACAGACGCTGCGTCAACTGGCGGCGCAGGGTCCGCTGCCGCCGGGTCGGATCGTGGATCGTCCCCGTTTTCGCTGGCGCGGGCTGATGTTGGACGTGGCCCGGCACTATCGCAGCGTGTCGTTCATCAAGCGGCGCCTGGACGTGATGGCGGTGTTGAAGCTGAACCGACTGCACCTGCATCTCGTGGATGACCAGGGCTGGCGTCTCGAGATCAAGCGGTATCCGGGGCTGACGGACATCGGTTCGCGGCGGCCCGGTCAGGAGGGTTTCTACACGCAGGACGAGATCCGCGAACTGGTGGCTTACGCGGCGGAGAGGTTTATCACCGTGGTTCCGGAGATTGAGATGCCCGGCCACTGCCTGGCCGCCCTGGCGGCGTATCCGGAGTTGTCCTGCACCGGCGGCCCGTTCGCGGTGAAGACCTCTTGGGGTATCACCCCCGACGTGTATTGCGCGGGCAACGAGGCGGTGTTTGCCTATCTGGAAAACGTGCTGGAGGAGGTGCTGGCCCTCTTTCCCGGGACGTTTGTACATATCGGCGGCGATGAATGCCTGAAGGACCGGTGGAAAGCCTGTCCGAAGTGCCAGGCGCGGATGAAGGCCGAGGGTTTGCGCGACGAGCATGAACTGCAAAGCTGGTTTGTGCGGCGCATGGAGCGGTGGCTGAATGGCCGCGGCCGGCGGTTGATCGGATGGGACGAGATTCTCGAAGGCGGGTTGGCGCCGAACGCCACGGTCATGTCCTGGCGCGGCATGCAGGGTGGCATCGCCGCGGCCCAGGCCGGACATGACGTGATCATGACGCCCGCGTCTAACTGTTACCTCGATTACGACCATGAACTCCTCCCCCTGGAAAAGGCGTATGCGTTCGAGCCGGTGCCGGAAGCGGTGCCGATGGAACGGATTCTCGGCTTACAAGGCAACTTGTGGTCGGAGTTCACTCCGACGGAACAGGATGTTGACCGGCAGGTGTTCCCGCGCCTGTGCGCGCTGGCCGAGGTGGCCTGGTCGCCGGCGGAAAAACGCGACTGGGCGGATTTCCAAAAACGGTTGCCGGCGTGTCTCGAGGTTTTACGGCAGAGCGGCGTCATCACCGTCAAGACCTACCTGACCGTTACGCCGCCCGGCCCGGTGACGGACCGGGTGGAGCTGGATATCCGCTGGACGGTCGATACGGGCGGTGTTCCAGCCCGCAACGTCAAAGTCGCGCTGAGCTGTGACGGCGTGCCCGTCGGAGCGGAAGAATCCCTGGATCTGGTTCCGGACCAGATCGTGAACCGCCGCATCCGGTTCCGGACCACGGGCCTGCATGGGGAACAGACGTTCATCCTGTCGGTCAGCGTGGGCGGCCAGCCGCTGCCGGCGGTTGCCCGGGCCGTCACCGTGTTGCCGTCCGCGACCCGGAGCCCGCGGCTCATCGGCGGCGCCTGGGTGGGGCTGACCCACTGGAACGAGGACGAAGGGCGGTACTGGAACCGGGAATTGTCGCAGTTCACGGCGGACGACTGGCGCGAACTGGTGCGGGGCATGAAGGCGCTCGGCATGCGCACGATCATCGTCCAGGAGACCTGGCGGAATCCCGTCTACTACGGGCGCCATTACCACCAGATGACGGCGGAAAACTACCGCGAAACCTATGCTGGACGAGCCTACTACCCCTCGCGGCTCTGGCCGGGCCGGGTGGAATTGCCGTGCGGGGATCCGGTCGACACCATCCTGGACGAGGCGGACAAGCAGGGGATGCGCGTGTTCCTGGGGGTTGGCCTGTACGCCCATTTCGACTACACGGCCGGGTCGCTGGCCTGGCACCGGGACGTGATGCGGGAGCTGTGGGCGATGTACCGCCGTCACGATTCGCTGCATGGGTGGTACGTCTCGGAGGAGCTCAGCGGTCCGGTCCGCCCCCACGAGCAGCGTTACGGGGAGGCCACCGATCAGTTCCGCGCCGAGGTGAAGGAGTTCTTCCGGAGCCTGCATGACACCGTTCGAACGCTGGCGCCGCACACGCTGCTGATGGTTGCGCCGGATTCCAATTTCAGCGCGGCGGCCGATGTCTGGCGGGAAGTGGTGCGGCATTGCGATATCGTGTGCGTCCAGGTGTACTACAAGCGCGTGATCGACGGCGTGCCTGCCGAGGAAGCCATCCGTCGGATGCAGGCGTGGTGCGACGCGGCGGGCTGTCACCATTGGCTGGATATGGAGCTCTTCGGTTTCGAACATCCCGATAAGCCCGGCCCGCATCGCGAGGGATGCACCCGCATCTTGCCGGACGGAACCGAGCAGTGGGAACCTTCTCCGCTCATTCCGCTTCCCATGGCCGCGCTGCGGGAGGAGTTGGCCCGGCTGGATTCGTTGGAGTACGCTTGCGCCTATCAGTATCCCGGCCTGCTGTGTGCGCCCGGCGCGCGGCTTAAACCCGGCGGTGAACCCGCGGAGCGGCTCTACCGGGATTATCAGGCGTACGTCTCGGCCCGAAATCCTGCTCAAACGGAAGGAAAGCCATGAACGCGCCGATCTGGGTGGGGCAGGCACTTCTGAAAAGTGGAGTCGGCTATTTCCGGACCTTGCCGTTTCCGCAGACTCTCCCGCGGAGATCACCCAGGGTCGATCAGGGGAAAGTGATAACCTGTTGGTGTCAGGGGAAATAAAAATGGTGGCCAGGGTCGGAATCGAACCGACGACACATGGATTTTCAGTCCATTGCTCTACCAACTGAGCTACCTAGCCACCTTGCAGACAACTTGTTTAGTCAAAGAAGAACTGAAAATATACAAAAGGCTCCCGTGATCCGCAAGATTTTTCGAGGGGAGGGGGCGGAGGAGGGCGAAGACCGGGACGAGGGCGTCCCGGCTCCAGAGCTGAGGCGATTATTTCGCGGGCTGGGCGGCGGCCGGGGCATTCGTGCAGGCAGGCGCATTCGTGGAGGCCGGGCAGCAGGGCGCCATGGCACATCCCTTGGTCTTGGGGCAGCCGCCATCCGCCAACGCCGTGACGCCCATGACAACCGCCGAAACCGCCAGGACAAACAGGATATTCTTCATGCTCGATCTCCATTTATGAGTTATGCAAGCCTTCATGATAGTCTTCCTGCCGGCCGAATACAAGCGTGCCGTCCTGAGTTAGACGGCTCGGGTGAAACCTCGCCCTCCCGAGATGGGCTCATTTCAGAAGCGACGGCAGGGCGCAGGTCTGGCAGCGGGTGCGATCGTGCAGGCAGAAGTCCTGGAAGATCTGGATGAGCCCCTGCTGGCGCAAGGCGGTTCGATAAACAGCCGGATTGTGATCGCGCCCCAGCAGGAGCTTGGCGGTGGTGCGGATCAGCGCATTGTCATGCTCCGGCGGCAAGGCGCGCAACAGCGTCTGGTGCGCCGGGCCCAGATGACCGCCCGCCGCCAGGAAGGGAATCGCCACGTTCATCACAATGGCCGTGGCCCGCTCTTCGCCGATCAGCGCCACGGGAGCGGGCCGGCGGTGGCTGTTCAATCCCAGCCGGTGGCTCCAGTAACCATCCGCGGGCAGATCGGCGAAGGCCTGGGTCAGCCGGCCGAGAAACCGCTCATGCTCGGGGTCCACGAAGGAAATCAGGCGGGCGGAGAGGGTCAGCCGGTCCGCCGCCAGCAGCGCCGCGGCCATCAGGCGCCGCAGCGGATGGTTGAGCGGCCGCACGCCGGCCAGCCGCCAGTCCTTGCGGCTCAAGGCGTGATCGCCCCACTGCCCCCTCAATTTCCACCACATGTCCCACACGCGCCGGAAGAAAGCCTTGGTCTCCTCGTCCCACGCGGCGGCCGGCCGGTCGGGCAGCAGGCCGGAGACCCCGGCCAGGAGGGCATAGGCCTTCACGGAGTCCCCCTTGGCGTACTGCCTCAGCGTCTGCACCGGAACCCGCCGCGCGAGCAGCCGGAAGACCATGCGGTTGTGCTTGTAGCCCAGGGCCGAGAGCACCTCCTCGTACAGCATCTGCTCGCGGTCTCTCTCTCCCGCGGTGGCCAGCATTCGCTCGGCCTTCAGCTGCAGGCGCCGCTCGCCGGCGGACTCCAGGAATCCGCCCAGCTCCCCGGGCGTCATGGAGGCGAAGGCGCCGGCACAGGGCGGCCGCACCGCCCGCACGGGCCAGGGGTAGGAGGCCACGTCGATCAGGTCGAAGGCGAAGCCCCGGTTCCGGACAAGCCCTTCCCGCAAGCTGATCTCGAGGGCGCCTTCGGGGAGCAGGCCGGGGGGCAGCGTGCCCGAAAAAAAGGTCACATGAGCCACCACGTTCGCATAGCGCGGATCGGTTGCATGGCTGTGCCGCTTCCAGTCCAGCGGCCGCACATGCACCTCGATGTCGCCCTTGACCACCCGGGCGCCCCCCGTGCCGACGTGGAGCGTGGCGTGGACAAAGTCGGGGCCCGCCTCGCGGTTCCAGACGCCGGGCTCCACCACGGTTACGGGCTCGCCCATCGCGGTGCGAAGGCCGGCCGGGCGGTAGGCGGGATCGAACCAGACGCTCTGCAGGTGCCGCTCGGTCCAGGGATAATCGGTCCACTTTTCCCCGGGCTCCCGGCAGGCGTCCTGGCGGCCCGCCGCCACGCCGGCGTAGAGGGTGGCGTTCGCGAAGCAGCCGGCGGCCAGGGACTGCCGGCTGGCGGGGCGGGAGGCGGAGGCTGGAGGGGGTGGCGCCATGGGTTAATAGGCGAAGGTGCTGTTGCCGATGTATTCGCGCAGGACCGAGGTGGGCGGCACCTCGCTGTCCGGCACGGCCACGAAGTTCTTCAGCAGCCAGCCCAGCCGGCGGGCCGTCGCGTATTCGGGCTCGGTGGGCTTGACCCCCACGAGGAGCGGCTCGGCGAACGACTTGAGCACGGCCAGCTCGTAGTCGAGAGCGGAGTTGAAGGTGGCGTCGGCATGTTGCTGGAACGGGAACACCCAGGTTTTTTCGCCGCGCCGGACGGAGGGCCACATGCGCAGCGTGCGCAGGGCCGTGTGGCCGCGGAAGCGCGCGTCGCGCACCATGCGGCGGATCAGGCGGTTGTCCGTGGTCGAGATGCGGTTCGTGGCGTCCAGGTAGAGCTGGGTCAGCGCGTTCACGTAAACCCGGAACTTGCTGCTTTCCGGAATCATGCCGGTCAGGCGCGGGTTCAGGCCGTGGATCCCCTCGACGATCAGGACGTGGGCGGGGTCGAGCCGGAGTTTTTTTCCGTTGAAGACCTGGCGCTTGGTCGGGAAGTCGAAGCGGGGCGGCTGGATCTCGCGGCCGGCGATCAGGTCCAGCATCTGCCGGTTGAACAGCTCCAGGTCGAGCGCTTCGATGTGTTCGAAGTCGGGCTTTCCGTCAGGGCCCAGCGGCGTGCCGGCGTTGAGGTCCTTGAAGTAGTCGTCCATGCCGATGTAGACGGGGCGCATCCCGCAGACGCGGAGCTGGATGGCGAGACGCTTGGAGAAGGTGGTCTTGCCGGCCGAGGAGGGGCCGGCCACGAGCACGACCCGGCTGCGGCGGCGGGCGATTTCATCGGCGATGTCGGCCACCTTGCGCTCGTGGAGCGATTCGGAGATCTTGATGAAGTCGCCGATGTCGCTGGTGGCGGCGAGCGCATTCAGCCGCCCGGCGGTGTTGAGGCCCAGGATGAGGCCCCATTGCTTGTGCTCCTGGAAAATGGAGAACAGGTGCGGCTGGTCGATGAACGTCGGCGGCTCG
>CAIKKV010000690.1 GCA_903828035.1 uncultured bacterium | reverse complement strand
GCGCGGGCGGGGGGTCGGCGTTATTCGGTTTCATGCAACTAGTTTCCCATGCTTAGCGAACGGGATGAATGGGGGCATGGCTGAGATTCCGCTGCACAAAAGCTGATGTTCATTCGGCCCTTGCTCGTAATCTTAATCCTCAATCTTAATCCTGATCTTCTTCTTAACAATTCCCCACTCGTCCTTCATGTCACATGGCACGGGTAGGAGGAAGATTAGGATTAGGAATTACGATGACGAGTAAGAGCAGTAGAAACGGATAGAAACGGATATGCGCTTGGACTGGACGCGCCAGAGGCGATGGGGTAAGATGCCCATTTTTACAGGAGATGGAAATGGGTGCAAAAGAGAAGGATCTCGGCCATTCCGAGCACAGCCGCCAGGGCGAGCTGACGTTCTCCAAGCGGTGGACCGTTTTCGGACCGATTTCCCGATATGACGCGGTCATCGAAGAGGCGAAATTGGCGGCCTGCCCCGACGCGTTGACGGTGGCGGGCAAGCGGCTGAAGCCGCAAGCCGTTTCGCCGGATGCGAAGGGCGTCGTGGACCTGGCGCCCGCCATGGGAGGCACCAAGGAAGCCCGCGGGGCTTACGTCTTCATTCCCGTCACCGCCCCGAAGACCGGCGAATACCTGATCGGGCTGGGCGCCGACTGGTGGTTCGAGGTGTGGGTGGACGGAAAGAAGCTGGGCGATACCCTGGCGGCCGGGAATGGCGCCAATCCGATCGGATGTAGCGATCACAGCTTCCGCGCGTCTTTGGAGGAGGGCAGGCACCTGCTGTGCGTTCGGTTCATCAGCGGCCTGGGAAGCTCCCGCCTGGCCGTCGGAATCCCCGAGTTCTCCCCCGAGCAGAAAAAGGCCCTTCAGCGGTCGAGGCAGCTGGGCATCCAGGAGCAGGTGACGCGGCCGCTCAAGGTCGTGTTCATGGGCGCCGGCAGCGGGTTCCTCCAGACGCTGTTCACCGATATCCTGTCGATCCCGGGCGCGGACAAGGGCGAGCTGGCCCTGGTGGACGTGGACACGGTGCGGCTCGAGCTGGCCGAGAAGCTGTGCGTCAAGCTGGTGGAAACCTCGGGCCGGAAGTGGAAGGTCACCGCCTCCACCGATCGCCGCAAGGTGCTGAAGGGCGCCCACTACGTGATCAACTGCATCGAGGTCAGCGGCGTGGACTGCGTGGCCTACGACAACGATATCCCGATGAAGTATGGCGTCGACCAGTGCATCGGCGACACGACCGGGCCGGGGGGGCTCTTCAAGGCCCTGCGCACGGTGCCCGTGTTCCTCCAGGTCCTGCGCGACATCGAGAAGCTCTGTCCCCAGGCCTGGGTGCTGAACTACACGAATCCCATGAGCATCCTGTGCCTGGCCGCGGCCCGCTCGAGCACGGCCAAGGTCATCGGCCTGTGCCACAGCGTGCAGGGCGCCAGCCACAGCCTGGCGGCCTGGACGAAGGTGCCGTACGAGGAGCTGAAGTGGACCTGCGCGGGCGTCAACCACCTGGCCTGGTTCACCGAGCTTTCTCACAACGGCCGCGACCTCTATCCGATGCTCAAGCGCCGCGTGGCCGAGGAGAAGGGCTTCGACGAGCAGGACAAGGTGCGGTTCGACCTCATGACGCACTTCGGCTACTACCTCACCGAGTCGAGCGGCCATGACAGCGAATACCTGCCGTATTACCGGAAGCGCAAGGACCTGATCAAGACCTACTGCCGGGACAAATACCGGGGCGAGAGCCGGTTTTATGCCACGAACTGGCCCTCCTGGCGCAAGGCGAACGACCAGCACCGCCGCGACCTGGTGTCCGGCAAGCTCCCGCTCGCCATGAACCGCAGCTGGGAGTACGCGGGGTTCATCATCCAGGCCATGGAGACCCACCAGCCCTTCGTCATCTACGGCAACGTGGCCAACCGCAACCTGATCACCAACCTGCCGCAGGACGGCGTGGTGGAGGTGGCCTGCCTGATCGACCGCAACGGGATCACCCCCACGCACTATGGGGCGCTGCCCGCCCAGTGCGCGGCGCTGTGCGACTGGAACATGCGGTTTTTCGACCTGGCCGCGACGGCGTGCGTCGAGAAGTCGATGGCGGCGGCGGAGCACGCGCTGATGCTTGATCCGCTGACGGCGGCCGTCTGCTGTCCCGCCGAGATCAAGGCCATGACGCGGGAGCTGTTCAAGGCCGAGAAGGCGTTTTTACCGGGATTCAAATAAGAAGGAGACGACATGAAGAAGGCACTGGTGGTCTGGGGCGGATGGAACGGGCATGAACCGCAGCAGACGACGGCCATCGCGACCGACCTGCTTCGCGGCGAAGGGTTTGAGGTCGAGGTCCACGAGAACATGGACGTCTACAAGGACGCCGAGAAGATGAAGACGTTCGACCTGGTGGTGCCCTGCTGGACCATGGGCCAGATCGCGGCCGACCAGGAAAAGGGACTGGAAGCCGCCATCGACTCCGGCGTGGGCCTGGCGGGCTGGCATGGCGGCATGTGCGACGCCTTCCGCAACAACTGCACCTACCAGTTCATGACGGGCGGCCAGTGGGTATCGCATCCCGGCGGCATCGTGGACTACGTGGTCAACATCACGGCCCACAACGATCCCCTGGTGAAGGGGCTCAAGGATTTCGCGATGAAGTCCGAGCAGTATTTCATGCACACGGACCCGGGCAACGAGGTGCTGGCCACGACGACGTTTTCCGACCAGTACGGGACCCCCTGGATCAAGGGCACGGTCATGCCGGTCGTCTGGAAGCGGAAATGGGGACAGGGCCGGGTGTTCTACACCTCGCTCGGCCACGTGGCGAAGGACTTCGAGGTTCCCGAGGCCCGCGAGATCCTGCGGCGCGGGATGCTGTGGGCGGCGCGCTAATAAAGGGACATGACATGAAGCGTTACAAGACGGCGGCGGCGATCACGTGCGGCGTGATCGGGTACGGCGGCGCGTTCAACATGGGGCGCGCCCACCTGAACGAGATGAAGAAGGCGGGCATGGTCCCCACGGCCGTGGCGGAAATCGACCCGGAGCGCCTCAAGGTGGCGACCCAGGATTTCCCGGGCATCGAGACCTACAGCTCCGTGGCCGAGATGCTGCGCAAGTCCAAGGTGCAGCTCCTGGCCATCATCACGCCCCACAACACGCACGCGAAGCTGGCGCTGCAGTGCCTGAAGGCGAAGCGGCACGTGGTGTGCGAAAAGCCGCTGGCCATCACCACGGAAGAGTGCGACGTCATGATCGCCGCCGCGAAAAAGGCGGGCGTGGTGCTCTCGACCTACCATAACCGCCACTGGGACGGCTGCATTCTGGAAGCGGTCAAGCGGATCCGCTCGGGCGTGATCGGCGAGATCGTCCGCATTGAAGCCCACATGGGCAACTGGAGCCAGCCGCGCGACTGGTGGCGCTCGAGCAAGACCGTTTCCGGCGGCATTCTGTACGACTGGGGCGTGCACCTGCTGGAGTACACCCTCCAGCTCATGGACTCGCGGATTACGGAAGTGTCCGGCTTCAGCACGTCGGGGTTCTGGGCCGGCAAGACGCGGTGGAAGAAGGACACGAACGAGGACGAGGCTTTCGCGGTGATCCGCTTTGCCAGCGGCGCCTGGTCCACGCTGTCGATCTCGGCGATCGACTCCAAGCCGAAGCCGGGCTGGCTCGAGATCACGGGCACGAAGGGGACGTACATGTTTCACGGGGGCGCCTATGACGTGATCACCCACAAGAACGGCGAGACGGTGACGACCTCGGGCCCGAGCCCGGCCAGCGAAGGCTGGAGGCTGTACCAGAACATCGCCGATCACCTGGTGAAGGGCGAGACGCTGATCATCACGCCCGAGTGGGCCCGCCGGCCGATTCACATCCTGGACCTGGCCGGAAAGAGCGCCAAAAAAGGGATGGCTCTGAAGGCGACGCATGCTTAAGCGAGCGGGCCTTCTGCTGGCGCTGGGGGCGGCGGTGCTGGGCGCGACGGCCCAGGCCGCCGCGTTCAAGGCGTCCGCCGTGCCGGCGTCGGCCCTGTGGGTCTGTCATCTCGACGCCGCGGGGATGAAGCAGTCCGCCGCGGGCCGGCGGATGCTGGAGCAGCGCGCGCTGACGGAGTCCCTGCCGATCGCGCGGTTTGCCGAGCGCTTCGGGCTGGATCCGGTGCGGGACATGCGCGGGCTGACGCTCTATACGGTCAGCACCGGCCGGCAGGACGCCGTGGCGGTGATCGACCCGGAGCCCGCCGCCGCCGTCCGGCTGAAGGCCTGGCGCGAGAAGGCGGGGTGGAAAGCCCAGGCGGTGGACGGCCATTCCGTTTACAGCCGCCTGGCCGGCAAGGAGACGCTGTTCCAGTCGGTGGCTCCCAATGGCTTGATCGTCACAGCCATGACGCTGGCGCACGTTCAGCGCGGCCTGGCGGTTTTGGACGGGCGGACTCCCGCGCTGGAGTCGAAGACCATGCCGGCCCTGGCGGATCGGAAAGGCGGCGCCGGAGTCCTTCTTCTCGTGGCGGCGCGGACGCCGAATGCCGAGATGATCCAGATGCTGCCCCAGCTGACGCTCCTCAAGACGGCGGACAGCCTTTGCCTGGCGGTGGGCGAGGAGGAGGGGCTTGTGACGGGCGGCGTGACCGTATCCGCGGCGGATGAAGCCGGGGCGGTGCGCCTGCAGAACGCCCTGAGTGCGCTGATTGAATTTTCAAGGGCCATGGGCTCCGGCCAGGGCCCGGATCCGCTGCGGTCGATATCGGTAACGCGCGTCGGGGGCAAGGTCCGGGCGGACGGCCGCTGGACCCTCGACGAGTTGATGGGCATCCTGGGGATGGAAGGCGTGAGGCGAACGGTTCATAATTGAAGGAGTCGGCATGAGGATTACCTGGTTGGCGGCGGCGATGGTTCTGTCGGGCACGTCTTTCGCTTCGGCGGCGGATGTGGTGGTGGCGGAAGGCGAATTCTTCAAGCCCCAGGGGCCGGGGTGGGCCCTGACGGGCATGGATGACAGCTACGCCGCGCACACCTATGGCGGAATGTGGATGAGCCAGGGCGGGTGCCTGGGCGCGCCGGCCGACAGCGTGGACGCCGTGGCCGTGCAGGCCGTGCAGGTGCCGGTGGCGGGATCCTACCGCGTGTGGAGCAAGTACCAGGCGCCGCCCTATTTCAATTACACGCACAAGATCGAGGTCGTGCAGAACGGCAAGACGGTTTACAGCCAGGTCTATGGCAAGAAGGGGACCGACCGCCTCTGGAGCTTCAGCGGAGTCAGCGATGAGCTCTGGTGGTGCTGGGGCGTGGATCACGACG
>CAIKKV010000689.1 GCA_903828035.1 uncultured bacterium | reverse complement strand
TCCACGGCCACGCCCACCCGAACCTCGCCAATCCGCACCGGTAGCGCGAACTTCACGCGGCCTCCGATTTTCTTCTTGTCCCGCATCAGTGCCTCCTGCATTGCCATCCGGTCCAGCCCTTCGGGAATCCGCACCGGCAATCCCAGCCCTTCCAGCACGGCTTCGATTTTTGCGGCCAGTCCGCTCTCCGCCAGCCCCAGCCCCTCGGCCAGCCGCGCCTCGGCCACCATCCCGATCGCCACGGCGGAGCCGTGATCAAGCTCGAAGTGCATCGCCTGCTCAACCGCATGGCCGATGGTGTGTCCCAGGTTAAGGGACGCCCGGACACCCTTCTCGAAGGGGTCCGCCTCGATGGTCCGCACCTTGACCGCCACCGCGCGCCGCACCAGGGCCTCGCGGTCGCCCCGCCACAAGGCTTCCCATCCGCCGGCGCACAGCTCGAAAAGCCCGGGATCGGCGATGACCCCGTGCTTCACCACCTCCGCGAGTCCGGACCGGAAGACGTCCGGCGGCAGCGTGGCCAGCGCCTCCGGATCGATCAGCACCAGCGACGGGGGATGGAACGCCCCCACCAAGTTCTTGCCCTCGGGCAGGTCCGCGCCCGTCTTGCCCCCCAGCCCGGCATCCACCATGGCCAGCAAGGTCGTCGGCATCACCGCCCACCGGATTCCG
The DNA here is from genome assembly GCA_903828035.1 of uncultured bacterium. The sequence continues at coordinate 12,155 of CAIKKV010000689.1, read as the reverse complement.
CGCAGGTACGTCGCGGCGGCAAAGCCGGTCAGGTCGCTCACCACGCCGCCGCCCAGCGCCAGCGCCGCATCGCCCCGCTCGAGCCCGCCCTTTAGAAAGGCGCCCCAGAGGTGCTGCACCGTCGCGATCGTTTTGCCCGCTTCCCCCGCCGGAAGACAGACCGGCACGACGGTCACGCCGGCTTTCGCCAGCGACTCCGTCACCGCCTTGAGCGCCGGCGATCCCGCGAGGTGCTCATCGGTCACCAGCGCCACCCGGCCGGTCCAGCCCAGCGTCCGGCACCAGGCGCCGATCTCCGACAGGCTGCCCCCGCGGACGCGGACGGGATACCCGCCCCCCATGCCGCCCACATAAAACGCGCCCAGCCCCACCTCCGCCTGATCCACCTTGGCGGCCAAGTCATCGGACGACACGTCGAGCCGCCGTGCAAACGACCGGTAATGGGCGGCCCTCTCGCGCAGCAGGGCGGCCAGCCGGTCCTGGCCGTCAGGCCCCGGCTCCAGCAGCGGCCGCGCGCCGCCCGCGCCGATCCGCTTCCGGATCACGGCCTCGGGCGCGTCGAGCAGCAGCACGGGCCCCGCGGCTTCGGCTACGGACCTGTTTTCGGGACTCAGCAGGGCGCCGCCCCCGAGCGCGATCACGCTCTCGCCGCGGGCCGCGGCCGTCTTCAGCAGGGCGGCTTCCCTCGCGCGGAAGGCGGGCTCGCCCTCGCGCTTGAAAAGTTCCCGGATCGAGCAGCCGGCCGCCCGCTCGATTTCGGAATCAAGATCCACAAACGGGAGATGCAGCCGCGTGGCCAGGGCGCGGCCCAGGGTGCTCTTGCCGGTTCCCGGCGGCCCATAGAGGAAGTAGGCGGTCATGGCCAGAACACCTGGGGCTTTCCGTTCATCTTCAGCGCGGACAACTGGGCGGCGGGCAGGCGGTCAAACCGCGGCTTCATCTCGGCGATCGAATCGCCGCCGATCTTGTCCATCAGCGCGGAGGCCAGCGCCAGCGCCACCACCGACTCCAGCACCACGACGGCCCGGGGCACCGGGCAGACGTCGGAGCGCTCATACACCATCGGCGCCTGTTCGCCCGTGAAGGCGTCCACGGAGGGCTGCGGCTTGAGCGTGGTGGGAATGGGCTTCATCGCCGCCCGGATCCAGAGGGTCTCGCCGTTGCTCATGCCGCCCTCGATCCCGCCGCAGCGGTTCGTGGGGCGGACCAGCCGGTCGCCCTCCTTGCGGATCGGGTCGTGCACCTGCGTTCCGGCCATCCGGGTGTTTTCAAAGGCGGGCCCGATTTCGACGCCCTTGATCGCCTGCACGCTCAGGGCGGCGGCCGCCAGCAGGGCGTCCAGGCGCCGGTCCGCTTGCGCATAGGAGCCCAGCCCCGGGGGAACCCCGAAGGCCGCCACCTCGATCACCCCGCCGAGCGTCTCGCCCACCTTCTGCACGGCGGTGATGGCGTTCTCCATGGCCGCGGCGGCGACGGGATCGGGACACCCCGTCGAAGCGCCCGCCCGGGCCACCCGCTCCTCTAAAGACAGGGCGTCGAGCGTGGCCGTGATGGAGCCGATGGAGGAGACGTAGCCTCCCACCGTGATGCCGAACTCCGCGAGGAGCTGGCGGCAGACGGCGCCCGCCGCCACGCGCACCGCCGTCTCGCGGGCGGAGGCGCGCTCCAGCGCCTTGCGGAAATCGTCATGCCCGTACTTGATCGCGGCCGCCAGGTCGGCGTGGCCGGGCCGGGGCGTGGTCAGGGGCGCCACGGCCTTCCCCTTCCAGTTGGCGTGATCCGTGTTTTCAATCAGCAGGGAAATGGGCGCGCCGGTCGTCCGGCCGGCCATCACGCCCGCCAGGATCCGGGCCGTGTCCGTCTCCATCTCCATGCGGGCGCCCGAGCCCGCGCCTTTCTGGCGCCGGGCCAGATCGCGCCTCAGCATGGCTTCATCCAGGGGAAGCCCCGCGGGAATGCCGTCCAGGATCCCGGTCAAGGCGGGACCATGCGACTCTCCGGCCGTCAGTAACCGCACTCCTGCCATAGGTCCTTCCTTTCAACCGAACATCCCGTCCATCGCGTAAAGGCCAGCGCCCCCTGCTCGATCAGCATGCCGAGCCCCCCCGTCGCGGCCAGCCCGGCCGCCCGCGCCTCCCGGACCAGCCGGGTTTCACGCGGATAATAAATCATGTCGTACACCGCGGCGCCAGAAGGAAAATCAAGCCCCGCCGGCCACGGGCTCTCGCCCGCCTGGCTTCCCATGCCCAGCGGCGTCGTATTCACCACCAGCGCCGGCGCCCGGCTCCCCAGCGCTTCCACAGAAAGCAGGCAGGCCTCGGCCCGGCCCGGCAGGCGCCGCTCGCCCAGCCACTGGACCAGCTCGGCCGCCTGCTCGATGCGGCGGGCCGCCAGCGTCACCTGCCACCCCGCCCTGCACATGGCGTAGGCGGCGGCGCGCGAGGCGCCCCCGGCGCCCAGCATCACCACGGGCAGGCCGACCGACCAGGTCCGGCCCAGCTCGCCGGACCATCGCAGGAGATCGGCCATGAAGCCGTCGGCATCGGTATTGTCACCCAGGACCCGGAAGCCTTCCCGATAAAGCGTGTTCACGGCGCCGATCTCGGCCGCCAGCGGCGTCAGGCCGTCGAGCAGCGGGGGCATCGCCTCCTTGTGCGGGATGGTCACATTCAACCCCGCCAGGTCGCCGCTGCGCACCCGCTCCACCAGCGCCTGGAGACCCGCCGCCAGGGCCGGCCCCGGCTCCACCGGAAAAAGGCGGTATTCCCCGCGCAACCCATTCTGGCGCAGCGCCGCTTCGTGAATGGGCGGGGATAAGCTGAAGGTGAGCGGCCAGCCGGTCAGGCCCAGCTTCCACTGACGATCCGCCCCACCCTGTGGCTCCGGCCGGGACATCATGTCGTCACGACCCGGGCGCCCAGCTGGGCCAGCACCTCGAAAAAGCCGGGGAACGACTCGGCCACCATCTCGGCCCCCTCGATCTCAACCGGGCCGGCGGAAGCCAGGCCCGCCACCGCCAGGCTCATGGCCAGCCGGTGATCGCCCCGCGCCTTCACGGAGCCGCCCAGGACCGGCCGGCCGCCCTCAATGGCGAAGCCGTCCTCCAGGTCGGTCATGGCGACGCCCAGCCGGCGGAGCTCGCCGCCCAGGACGGCGATGCGATCGCTCTCCTTATGCCGCAGCTCCTTCGCCTCGCGCACCTCGGTGCGGCCGGACGCATAGGCGGCGGCCACGGCGAAGACGGGAAACTCATCGATCATCCGCATGACCCGTTCGCCGTTGACCCGGATGCCTTGCAACGCCGAATAGCGAACGCCCAGGTCGCCCACAGGCTCGCCACAGACTTCCCGCTCGTTCTCAACGCGGATGGCGCCGCCCATTTCCTGGAGGGCCTCCAGCAGACCGATGCGGCCGGGGTTCAGCCCCACGCCCGGCAAGGAAAGGGAGGAGCCGGGAGTCACCAGGGCGGCGACGATCAGGAAAGCCGCCGAGGACATGTCGCCAGGCACGGTCAGCCGCAGGGGGGGCAGATGTCCCTTGGGGGGAGTCAGGCGATGGACGGCTTCGCCGCTCGCGTGGACAACCGTTGTCAGCTCGACGCCCAGGCCGCGCAGCATCCGCTCGGTGTGGTTCCGCGACAGGGTGGGCTCATGCACCTCGAGCGGTCCTTCGGCCGCAAAGCCCGCGAGAAGAACAGCCGTCTTGACCTGGGCGCTGGCCACGGGAAGATGGATGACGGGGTTCAACAGCCGCACCTCGGAGGGATGGCCCTTCAGCGTCAGGGGCGCGCGGCCGCCCTCGGAGCCGTGAATCGGCACGCCCATCAGGCGAAGCGGCTCGAGCAGGCGATCCATGGGCCTCTTGCGCAAGCCCTCCGATCCGTCCAGGACGGCGGCCGCCCCGGCCGCGGAGAGCGCGCCCGCGAGCAGGCGGAGCGTGGTGGCGGAATTGCCGCAGTCGACCGGCTCCTCGGGGGGCTGCCAGAAGCGGAGGCCAGGGCTATCGAGGGTCAGGCGGTCGCCCTCCCGCTTCCAGGGCACGCCGCACGCGCGGATGGCGTTCAGCAGCGGCAGGGTGACCCCGGAGATCAGCGCATGGTTGATGACGCTCGTCCCCTCGGCCATGGCGGCAAACAGGATGGCCCGATGCGAGATGGACTTGTCGCCCGGCAGGGCGCACGTCCCGCTCAATATCCGCCCTGGCATAACCGTCACCTTCATGCAGCCTCCTGAGCCCTTTATCTTCCCCCGAGCGGCATCGCTTTTCAAGATTAAACGCAGCAAAAACGAAGGCTAAAATAAGGTGCCCATAAGCCCGGAGAAGGACTAGAGTACCGCTTGACGGGGCACCACTCCCGTCGCTTGTAAAAACCACCGCATGGGCGGCAATAAAAGGAGACCATCATGAGACGGTATGCGAAAGCGGGAATCCTGGGCGTCCTGGCACTGACAATCCTGGGCCCGGCCGGCCTGTTGAACGCGGCTGAAAAAGAAGCCGCCAAAACCACGCAGGAGAACCTGCAAGCCTCCTACACCGGGGAATCCAACGCCAAGGCCCGCTACGAGGCCTTCGCCGCGAAAGCCAAGGAAGAGGGCTACCTCTCCGTGGCGGCCCTGTTCACGGCCGCGGCAAAGTCCGAGGGCATCCACATGAAAAAGGCGGGCCTTGCGCTCGAAAAGCTGGGCGCCACGCCCGCGGCCGCCGTGGAGACGCCCGTGGTGAAGACGACGAAGGAAAACCTCGAGACCGCGCTCAAGGGCGAAGTCGATGAGGCCCAGTCGATGTACCCGGCATTCGTCAAGCAGGCGGCAACGGACAAGAACACGGCCGCGCTCTATGCGTTCAAGGGAGCCATGGCCGCCGAAGCCGAGCACGCCAAGATGTTCAAGATGGCCTCGGAGAACCTCGAGGGCTGGAAAGCCGAAGGCAAGGAGTTCCTCGTTTGCGGCGTGTGCGGATACACCACGATGGGCATGAAAACCCAGGTCTGTCCGGTGTGCGCCGCGCCGCGCTCGAAGTTCGACCTCGTGAAATAACCACCACCCCGGACCCTTCATGAAGCCGGCCCGCCTGTACCTGTCCCTGGCCTCGCTCCTGCTGCTGACCCTCGGGTTCTGGTTCCAGAACCAGACCCGTCAACCGCTGGGCAACGCGCTGACCGGGGACCTGGCTGGCCGGCTTCTGGCCTATGGCCGGCTGGCCGGCCTGCTGGCCGCCTTCGGCCTCCTCCTTCAACTGGTCCTGGTGGGCCGGATCACGTGGGTGGAACGCGTGTTCGGGCTCGACCGCCTGACCCGCCTCCACCACATCGTGGGCTTCTCGCTGGCGCTCTTCCTCCTTTCCCATCCCGTCCTGGTCACCGCCGGGCATGCCCTGCAGGGCGGCGTCTCCTGGAGCGAACAGCTCCTGGACTTTTTCAGGAACTGGGAGGATGTGCTCGCCGCCGCCATCGGCCTGGCCCTCCTGCTGGCCGCCGTCGGCTTTTCCATCGCGATCATCCGCTCCCGCCTTCCTTACGAAGCCTGGTACGCCACCCACCTCACGATCTACATCGCCCTGGCCCTGGCGTTCGGCCACCAGCTGGCGGTGGGCTATGACTTCCTCGCCAACCGGGCCTTCGCCTTCTATTGGTATGCGCTCTACGCCTTCGTGTTCGGCAACCTGCTGTACTACCGGGTCCTGCGCCCGCTGCTGATGTATCGCCGCCACCGGTTCTTCGTGGAGGAGCTCCGGGCGGAAAGCGAGGACGTCACCTCCGTGATCATCCGGGGCCGGAACCTGGAGTCGTTTGCCATCGAGGCCGGCCAGTTCATGCTGGTCCGGTTCTGGGCGCCCGGCCTTCGCTGGCAAGTCCACCCCTTCTCCCTGTCCTGCCCGCCCGACGGGTCCCGGCTCCGGCTGACGATCAAGGCGGTCGGCGATTTCACCCGGCGCATCCCGTCCCTCAAGCCCGGAACGCCGGTCGTCATTGACGGCCCCCATGGCCTCTTCACGCCCCGCCGCTGCCGGTCCCGGAAAGCGCTCCTCATCGCCGGGGGGATCGGCATCACGCCCCTCCGCTCGATCGTCGACCCGCTTCTCGCCGACGGCCGGGATGTCGTTTTGGTCTACGGCAACCGCACGGCCGCCTCGATTGTGTTCAAGGACGAGCTGGACGCCCTGGCGGCCGGCTCCGCGGGCCGCTTCCGGGTCGTGCACGTGCTGAGCGACCAGCCCGGTTTCCCGGGAGAGAAAGGCCGCGTGGACCGGGACCGGATCGCGCGGCTGATTCCCGACATCCGGGAGCGGGACGTCTACCTCTGCGGCCCGCCGCCCATGATGAAAAAGCTTCGCGCCGGACTCGTCTCCCTGGGCGTGCCCGAGTCCCGCCTCTACGACGAGCGCTTCGCGCTTTAAGCGCGCCGCCGCTGACATCGCTTGATCCGAAAACGGATTGGGTCTATCATAGTCGCTCGCATAAGGGGGAAACCATGGACCTTCCGCTGAAAAACCCGAAGCCCGACATCGACCGCTTCTGCCGGATGATCAAGGGCGAAGTGATCCCGAAAACGCCGCCCCTGGCCGAGCTGATCATCGACCCGCTCCTGATCCGGGAGATCCTGACCCCCTTCCTGGACCGGCCCTGGCCGGAAGGCAGCGACCCGGCCGCCCAGCGCGAGGCCTGCCGCCTGGTCATGGACGGCTGGCGGCGGCTGGGCTACGACTTCGTGCGGTGGGGCGGCGGGCTTGATTTCCCTGGAAAACACCGCGTGACCGACGACACCTCCTCCGAAATCAACCGCGGGAAGCGGTCCTGGACGGAAGAGGGCACCGGCCCGATCGCCTCCTGGGACGATTTCGAGAAATATCCCTGGCCCGAGCTGGACAAGGTCGACTACTCGATGGTCGAGTTCATGGCCCGCCAGGTGCCCGAAGGCATGGGCCTCTTCATCTGCCCCTCCTCGGGCTTCCTCGAAGTGCCCCTCGACACGCTGCTGGGCTACGAGAACATGGCGCTGCTCCTCTATGACGACCCGAAGCTCGTCAAGGCGGTCGTCGACCGGTGCGGCGAGCTGCTGCTCGGCTGGTACCGCCACGCCGCCAGCCTTCCCAACGTGCGGGGCTTTTTCCAGGGCGACGACATGGGCTTCAAGACGCAGCCGCTGGTGGGCCCCGAGACCCTGCGCGAGCTGATCCTCCCCTGGCACAAGAAGGCCGCGCAGCTGGCCCACGACCGCAGCCAGCTCTACCTGTTCCACTCGTGCGGACAGATCGACTCGATCATGGACGACCTGATCGACGAGGTGAAGATCGACGCCAAGCACTCCTTCGAGGACATCATCTGCCCGGTCGCCGACTTCAAAAAGAAATACGGCGGCCGCGTGGCGGTCCTGGGCGGCATCGACGTCCACAAGCTCTGCACGCTGTCCGAGCCGGAGCTGCGCAAGGAGGTCCGCCGCACGCTCGACGCCTGCATGCCCGGCGGCCGCTATGCGCTGGGCTCCGGCAACTCGGTGGCCAACTACATCCCCGTCCGCAACTACCTCGCCATGATTCACGAAGGCCTCAACTACGGCCGCGTTTAAAAAGGAAATCGCCCTCATGTCCAAGCCCGTGTCCGTGATCATCGTCGGCGGCGGAAGCCGCGGCAACGCCTACGCCTCCTACCTGACCCGCCACCCCGGGGCGTTCGAAATCGTCGGGCTGTGCGAGAAAAAGGACGACCGCCGCGCGTGGTTCGCCAGGACGCACGCCGTTCCCGTCGAAAACTGCTTCAGCGACTGGAAGGCGCTTCTCGCCAAGCCGAAGCTCGCCGACGCCGCCTTCATCTGCACGGTCGAGGACCTGCACCGCGACATCGCCGTGGCGCTGGCCGCGAAAGGCTACCACCTGCTGCTCGAAAAGCCGATGGCCCCCAAGCAGGAGGCGTGCGTGGACATCTACCGCGCCGCCCGCGAGCACGGCATCATCCTGGCCGTCTGCCACGTGCTGCGCTACACCACCTTCTTCAACCGGATCAAGCAGCTCATCGACGGCGGCGCCATCGGCACGCTGCGCAACATCACGGCCACCGAGTACGTCGGCCCCTGGCACTTCACCCACTCCTTCGTGCGCGGCAATTTCGGGAACGAAAAAAAATCCTCCAACTTCCTCCTGGCCAAGTGCTGCCACGACATCGACCTGCTCAACTGGTTCGCGGGCTCGCGCTGCAGCAAAACCGCCTCCTTCGGCCGGCTCGACTTCTTCAATCGCGCCCACCAGCCCGAGGGCGCGGCCGACCGCTGCACCGAGTGCCCCGCCGAGATCGAATCCGCCTGCCCCTACTCCGCGCTCAAGATCTACCTGCGCGACCGGCTCGACCGCCTGGCCGCCTGGCCCGTGGCCATGCTGACGCTCGACGCGACCCCGGCGGGCGTGGCCAAGGCGCTGCGCGAGGGGCCCTACGGCCGCTGCGCCTTCGCCTGCGACAACGACGTGGTCGACCACCAGGTCGTCAACCTCGACTTCGAGAACGGCATGACCGCCAGCTTCACCACGACCGCCTTCGCCATCGGCAGCCGCGACTACTTCTTCATGGGCGACAAGGGCACGCTGCGGCTGAACGACAACGGGCTGGAGCAGTTCAACTTCCTGACCTTCAAGGCCAGCAAGGTCGATATGAACGTGGGCGACGGCACGACCAACTCGGGCCACGGGGGCGGCGACGACGGCGTCGTGGCCTCCTTCCTGGAAGCGGTCCGGAACGGCAACCCGGCGGCTGTCAAGACAGGCCCCGCCGCCTCGCTCGAAAGCCACCTCATCGTCTTCGCCACCGAGCGGGCGCGCAAAAACGGAAGCGTGGAAGCCGTTCCGTCCATCGCGGATCTGGTCTAAGGGAATCGCATGCAGTTCAGCCGCAGTCTCGGAGGGATGGCCCGCTCCTACGGGCTGTCCCACATGGGCGAAGGACCCGACGACAAGAAGCCGAAGGTGGCCCTGGAGGGCCCCCTGCTTCGCCGGGTCTTCGGCTACTTCCGGCCCTACCGCAAGGCGGCCAACCTCGTCCTCCTCTGCATCGCGGCTTCAAAAATCCTGGGGCTGGCCGCCCCCCTCCTCGTCCGCGCCCTGCTCGACAAGGCCATTCCCACCCACGACCTGGGGCTCCTCCACAAGCTGGTCCTCGGGCTCGTGCTGCTCCCGGTGGTGACCGGGCTCCTCGGCGTGCTGCAGAATTACTGGAACATCCGGATCAGCCAGGGGCTCATGTTCGACATCCGCGTGGCGCTCTACCGCCACCTGCAGCGCCAATCCCTGCGCTTCTACACCACCACCCGCGCGGGCGAAATCCTCTCCCGCGTCAACAACGACACCTCCGCCATCAGCAGCGTCGTGCTCAACACGTTCCTCGGCGTCGTCGACAACCTGATCACGGTGCTGGCCACGGCGGCCGTGCTGTTTGCCATGGACTGGCGCCTCGCCCTGCTCGCCTGCGCCATCGTTCCGGCGTTCGTCCTGCCCATGCGGCGCATCGGGAAAATCCGCCACCGCCTCTCCAGCGAAACCCAGGCGAAGCAGGCCGAGCTGCAGGGGGTGACGCAGGATGTGGTGAATGTGGGCGGCTTCCTGCTCATGAAGCTCTTCGGCCGCGGGGAATACGAAGCCGGCCGCTTCCAGGACGGCAACCGGACCGTCTTCAACCTGCAGCTGCGCCAGTCCATGGTCGGCCGCTGGATGTTCCTGTTCATCGGCATCATCGCCGCCGGGGGGCCCGCCCTCGTCTACTGGTACGGCGGCAAGCGGCTCATCGAGGGCGATGCGGCCACCCTGAGCATCGGCACCATCATCGCCTTCGTCGCCTACCTCTCCAACCTCTACCGGCCCGTGGGCGGGCTGGCCAACATCTATGTCGACCTCCAGGGCGCCTTCGCCGTGTTCGTGCGCCTCTTCGAATACCTGGACATGAAACCCGACGTGGCCGACCGCCCCGGCGCCGCCGCCCTTCCCGCCATCCGGGGCCAGGTCCGGTTCGAGGACGTCTCCTTCGCCTACCGCCAGGAGCAGCGGCCGGCGCTGGAGCACGTCTCGTTCACCGTCGAGCCCGGCCAACTCGCCGCGCTGGTGGGGCCGAGCGGGGCCGGCAAGACCACGGTCACCTACCTGGTGCCGCGCTTCTACGACCCGACCGGCGGCGCCATCCGGATCGACGGGCTCGACCTGCGGGAGGTCACGCAGGAATCGCTGACCCGCCAGATGGGCATGGTGACGCAGGAAACCTTCCTGTTCCACGCCACCATCCGCGAAAACCTGATGTACGCCAGGCCCGACGCCACCCCGGCCGAGCTGGAGGCCGCGGCCCGCGCGGCCTACATCCACGACTTCATCGCCGGCCTGCCGGACGGCTACGACACGCTGGTCGGCGAGCGCGGCTTCAAGCTGTCGGGCGGCGAGAAGCAGCGCCTGTCGATCGCGCGGGCCGTCCTCAAGAACCCGCGCATCCTCATTCTCGACGAGGCCACCAGCTCCCTCGACTCCCACTCGGAGGCGGCCATCCAGGCCGCGCTCGTCCCCCTCATGAGGGGCCGCACCACCCTCGTCATCGCGCACCGCCTGTCCACCGTCCTGGCCGCCGACGTTATCCTGGTCCTGGAAAAGGGGCGGCTCGCCGAGTCGGGCACCCACCGGGAGCTCCTCGCCGCCGGCGGCCTTTACTCGAAACTGTACGAAACCCAATTCCACCATAAGCAACCCGGAGAAACGCCATGAACCACCGCCAGCGCGCCCTCGCCATCCTCCGCTACCAGCCCTACGACCGGCTGCCCATCGTCCATTTCGGCTTCTGGGGCGAGACGCTGCTCAAGTGGGCGTCGGAGGGCCACCTCACCGAGGCCGAGGCGCGCGCCTGGAGCGACGGCAACCCCGCCGATGCCGCGATCAGCGAGAAGCTGGGCTTCGACTTCAACTGGTACAGCGCCTTCCATCCCGCCTACGGGCTCAGCCCGTCCTTCGAGCGCAAGGTGATCAAAACCCTTCCCGACGGCTCCCAGCACGTCGTGAACAACGAGGGCGTGATCGTGGTCGTGTCCCCCACGGCCGGCTCGATTCCCGCCGAGATCGAGCACCTGCTCAAGGATCGCGACACCTGGGAGGCGCACTACGCCTGGCGCTACAAGTGGAATCCCGGGCGCGTGAGCGCCCCGTCCGTGCGGGTGAACGACAAGATGGTCCCGTTCGACCAGGGCGGCCTGGACTTCCTCAGGGCCGACAAGCGGGATTATATTTACGGCCTGCATGCCGGCAGCCTCTACGGCCAGATCCGCAACGTGCTGGGCGTGGAGGGGTCGAGCTACCTGTACGCCGACGACGAGACGCTGTTCACGGAGATCATCGACACGGTGGCCGAGCTGTGCTTCAAGAATGTGAAGGCGGCCCTGGACTCGGGCGCGAAGTTCGATTTCGTCCATTTCTGGGAGGACATCTGCTTCAAGAACGGTCCGCTGATCTCGCCGTCCGTCTTCGAGGAAAAAGTGGGGCCCCACTACAAGCGCATCACCGACCTGTGCGCCCGGCACGGCCTGGACATCTGCTCCCTGGACTGCGACGGCCAGATCGACGCGCTGATCCCCACCTGGCTGAACAACGGGGTCAACACGATGTTCCCCATCGAGGTCGGCACCTGGGACGCCAGCATCAAGCCCTGGCGCGAAAAGTTCGGCCGAGACATCCGGGGCGTGGGCGGCATGAACAAGACCGTCTTCTCACGGGACCGCCGGGCCGTTGACCAGGAGGTCGCCCGGCTCAGGGAGCTGGTCGCCCTGGGCGGCTTCATCCCCTGCCCCGACCACCGGATCGCCCCCGACGGCAAGTGGGACCTGGTCCGCTACTACTGCCAGAAAATGCGCGACACGTTCGGGTAAGCGATTCGAGCCCCGCCTACGGATCGCACATTTCCGCTAAGCTGGTGTTTTGACGAGACGGAATGACCCGTCGGGTTGCGTCGTTTCGGCGTTAATGCGTGGCTGCTTTTGGGCTGATCCAGCCTCCAACTGGGAGCGTCGGGGCACCAGCCCTCGCCGCTCCGTTGTCGGCTGGCTGAGCTCCAAAATCAGCTCGCGCATTTCCGCTAATCGAAACGCCGCAACGACAACGCCTCGCGCGCCCGCGGGTCTTCCGACCACGCTCGGGCGGCGCGCGATTAG
>CAIKKV010000688.1 GCA_903828035.1 uncultured bacterium | reverse complement strand
TCTGGGCTTGATTTCGGCTGAGGGCATAGGCTTTCTCCGGGGGCACGGGGACTGAGGCGCTTCCGGGAGCAATACGATAGGGAAAAGTGCCTGGCGAGTAAAGTTTTTAATCGGTCGGCAGGCGGGTTCCGAAGGCAGAATCCGGGAATGGGAATGACTATTGGGATTTTGGTGTTCGTGAATGAGGCACAGATGCGATACTATGTGCGGTTTGTGAGAGGAGGAGGTGGCTATGTCCCGGAGTCGGTTCTGGTTGTGTCTATCGGTTGGCGCCGCCCTGGCGTTTGCGTCAGGGGCCTTTGGGCGGGAAACGGCTATTTCGACCCGGTTCCCGGGCGGAAATGTCCTGGTGGGGCATCAGGAAGGCGACCGGGTCGAATTGGCTCCGGATTGGCGGGACAGCCGCCCCTGGTTTTATTGGCAGTTTGAGGCGGCGGCCGGCTCCGCCGGGCGCGTCCTGTTCACCTTTACGAACTCCAGCCCCATCGGCGTGCAGGGGCCTGCCTTCAGCGTTGACCAGGGGGCAAGCTGGCAGTGGCTGGGAACCGATACGGTTCAGATCGCCGGCGAAAAGGCGTCGTTCGCCTTCACGTTCACGAATGCCTCCCGGCCGGTTCGATTCTGTGTGGCCGTTCCCTACCTGCAGCGCGACCTCGACCTCTTCCTGGCGGCGCAGAAGGGCAATCCCCACCTGTTGATCGATGTTTTGACGAAAAGCCTGAAGGGGCGGCCCGTTGAGTTGCTGCGCATCGGCAAGCCCGGACCCGGCATCCAGGCGGTCCTGGTGACGGCGCGGCACCATGCCTGCGAATCCATGGCCAGCTATGTGCTGGAAGGCTTCATGAAGGAGGCGATGGCGGCATCGCCCGCCGGCGCGGCGTTCCGGAGCCGGTATGTCCTGTATGCGGTTCCCCTGGTGGACACGGATGGGGTTCAGGCAGGGGACCAGGGCAAGGGGCGGCTTCCGCACGATCACAATCGCGACTACGGGACGACAAATATATATCCGGAAGTGCGGGCCATCCAGGCGCTGGGCCGTGACAAGAAAGTCGAGCTGGCGATGGATTTCCATTGTCCGGCGCTCCGGGGAGAGAGTCACACCGTGTTCTACATGGATGGAATAGCCGTTCCGCCCACCTATTCGAATGCCGTGGAGCTATCCAGCTGGGCGGGGGAAGAGGTGCCCCAGGCGATTTCGAGAGGCCCGTTCCCGTGGCTGAAGAAGCCGGCGGCCGTGGCGTCCGCCACCAATTTGCCGTTTGCGCATTATTTTGCGGCTCAGCCGGGCGTCCGGATGGCGGTCACGCTGGAGACGCCTTATGCGCTTCCGGGCTACCCGTTCGATGCGGCGATGGCCCGCGCGTATGGCGCCTCGCTGCTGAAGGCGTGGGTCCGGACGGATTTCCCGGCGGCGGGTCAGCCGCGCCGCGGCGGCTATGCCGACTATGAAGCCTTCCAGAAAACGTTAAGGGAGCTGATCCTCGCCAAGCCCGGGGAAGCGGAGCGGCTTGCGAACCGGTCTCTGGCCGACGAACAGGCGCCGGCCCTTTACAGGACGGAGGCGCGCCACCAGTTGGGGGTGCTGCATTTCCGGCAAAAACGATATCCGGAAGCCCGGGCCGATTTCGAGGCCGTCACCGGCCACGCCGATGCCACGGCCCGGCAGCGGTGCGGGGCCCTGGCCCAGCGCGTTCTGGTGGTCTGCGCGGATCCGGCGTCGGGCGTGGCGGCGGCCGACAGGGCCTTGGCCGACTTCCAGGGGTTCCCTTATGCGGCCCGGGATAAAAAAGCGCAGGTCCATGCCGCGGTGAGTTTGTTTTATGAAAAAACAAATCTGCTGGATCGGGCGATGGATCATGCCCGGGAGCAGTTGGCCGTGGTCCCGGCCCACGAAAAGGGCCGGACCCTGGTGCGCATCGCGGCGCTGCATGACAAGCTGCATCAGCCGGACCAGGCCATCCAGTGCCGGCAGGAAGCCGTTGCGCTGTTGCGCCGGCAGCTGAGTCCGTTTCCGCGGGGCGCATTCGGACCTCTGATGGCGGCCGACCTGCTGAATGCATTGAACGGGATACCCACGGCGACCGGGAAGGAAAAGCAGGAAGCCGCGGCGATGACGGGGAAGAGTCGCATCCAGCCAGACGTGGCTCCAAAAACGAGCTCTAAATAAGCAACCGGGCCGGGTGTCGGGGAGGGTGGCGCCCCCTTCTGGCTTGACGCTGCGCCGCAGATCAGATAAGCACAACAGATTATGAATTCACGATTTTTGACAGTCTACGCCATTTCCGCCGCTTTGGCGCTGGGGATGACGGGTTGCGTCTCGGCGCCGACCCCGAATAACACCCACGAACCGTGGGCTCCGCCGAGCGAAGCCCGCACCCCGGATACGGTCTGGACGGATGTGCGGGCCCGGGTGGTGGCGGATGCCAGGCCCCTGACGCTGGCGGAGTTCGCGGATCTGGCCCTCCAGAACAATCCGGCCAGCCGGCAGGCGTGGAGCGCGGCGCGCGCGGCGGCGGCGCAGGTCGACCAGGCGCAGGGCTTGTTCATGCCGACGCTGACCGGCGTGGCGGGGGCAAACCGGCATTTTGTCTCGACCCAGCCGCGAAACTTCACGGATGACTACCTCCGGTACGCGCCCGGCTTAAAGGTCAACTATCTTATCTTGAACTTCGGGGGCGGGCGCCAGGCGGCGGTGGAGCAGGCGCTCCAGACCGTGTATGCGGCGGATTTCACCTTTAACCGCACGATCCAGGACGCCCTGCTTGGCGTGGAGCTGGCCTATTACAACCTGGTCAGCGCGCAGGCGGGCATCGAGGCGGCCCAGGCGGGCGTGAAGGATGCGACCACCGCGCTGACCGCCGCCACGGAGCGCAAGAACGCCGGCATGGGCACGCAGCTGGAGGTGCTCCAGGCCCAGGCGGGGTACGACCAGGCCCGCTACCTCCTGGCCAACGCGGAAGGGAGCGCCAAGATCGCCCGGGGAATGCTGGCGCGGGCGGCCGGCCTTCCGGCGGATGCCCCGGTGCAGGTGGTTCCGCCGGCGGTTGAATTGCCGGAGCCTGTTTCGACGCAGGACATGAGGATGCTGCTGGACGCGGCGCTTTCCCGGCGGCCGGATATTGCCGCCCTGCGCGCCACCGTGGCCGCCCAGGACGCCGCCGTCAAGGTGGCCGGCGCCGCCCGGTGGCCGTCGCTCTATTTTGACGGGGGAGTCGCTGGCGAGCAGTTCGACAACCAGGGGAAGCGGGATCTCCAGAAGCGGGACTGGTCGGCGGATGCGGGGCTCAGCCTGCAGTGGACGATTTTCGACGGGTTCCAGACCCAGAGCGCCCGGCGCGCCGCGCTGGCGCAGGCCGACGCGGCCCGCGCCCAGCTCCAGCAGGCCGAGCTGGCCGCCTGCTCGGAGGTGTGGAATCGGTACTACGCCTACGAGACGGCCATTCAGAAATATGCCTTCAGCGCCGCGTTCCTGAAAAGCGCCACGGCGTCGTACGACCTCGCGCTCGACAGCTACAAGGCGGGGTTGCGGAGCATTCTCGACCTGTTGAACGCGGAGAGCCTGGCGGCCCAGGCGCGCAGCCAGCAGCTGGCCTCCCGGCAGGAGGCGTTCTCCGCCCTGGCCGCCCTGGCCCACGCCACCGGGCTGCTGGACGCCCGCGATTCGGAGAGCGTTCGCGAACTTTTCCCAACGAGTAAGTAAGGATCGTCAGATATGAAGCAGAAATCAAGTTTCCCGGCCCTTTTCGCCGCCTGCGGCGTGCTGGTTCTTTTCGCCGGCGCCTGCGCCAAAAAGCAGCAGGGCCCCCCGCCGGCGCGGGCGATGGCGGTTCAGGCCGCCCCGGCGGTCCGGCAGGATGTGCCGGTCCTCATCGAGGCCTTCGGCTCCACGGAGGACCGGCTGAGCGTGGATGTGGCGGCGCAGGTGTCGGGAACGCTGGTGAAGACGTTCATCCGGGACGGCGCCGTGGTCACCAACGGCCAGGTCCTGTTCCAGATCGACGCCCGCGACTACGAGATGCGGGTGCGCCAGGGCGAGGGCCTGGTGGCGGCGGATCGCGCGAACCTGGAGCTGAGCCGGGAGCTGCTGGAGCGCAACCAGACGCTGAAGGAGAAGCAGCTGATCGCGCAGACGGACTTTGATGTGCTGAGGACCCGGGCCAAGGCGTCGCAGGCGCAGCTCGAGGTGGACGAGGCCGCGCTGGCGGAGGCGCGCCTGAACGTGTCGCGCTGCACGATCACGGCCCCCATGGACGGCATCTGCTCCCGCCGGCGGATTGACGACGGCAACCTGGTGGCGGCGGGGCAGACCCGGCTGATCAACATCCGGAGCTACGATCCCATCTCGGTGACCTTCTCGGTTTCGGAGGACTACCTGGTCGTCCTGCGGCGGGCCCTGGCCGCCGGGCCGGTGCGGCTGGAGATCCAGCCGCGCGGGGAAACGAACAGCTACCCGGGCGTCGTCACCTTTTTGGACAACACGGTGAGCACCCAGACGGGCACGATCCTGCTGCGCGGGGAGGCGCCCAACCCGGAGCTGAAGCTCTGGGCGGGCCAGTTTGCCCAGGTCCGCCTGTTTGCCGGCGAGGTGAAGGAGGCGGTCATGGTGCCGGAGGGCGCCGTGCAGCTGGGCAAGATGGGCGCCTACCTGTTTGTCGTGACGAAGGACGGCAAGGCGGACCTGCGGCCGGTCCGCACGGGCGTCCGCCACGCGGGGCGGGTGCAGGTGGTCGGCGGGGTGGAGCCGGGCGAGAGCGTGGTGGTGCTGGGGCAGCTCATGCTGTTTCCGGGAGCGCCGGTGATGGATCTGTCACAAGCCGATAAACGGAGCGCGCCGTGAGTTTTTCAGAGGTTTTCATTCGACGGCCGATCATGACGACGCTGGTGACGCTGGTCATGGTGGTGTTCGGCTCCTGGGCGTATTTCAAGCTGCCGGTGAACAGCCTGCCGACGGTGGATTACCCGGTGATCCAGGTGACGGTGGCCTATCCGGGCGCCAGCCCGGCCACGATGGCGAGCGCCGTCGCGCTGCCGCTGGAGAACGAGTTCACGCAGATCAGCGGGCTGCAGTTCATGCTCTCCGACAACAAGGAGGGGCTGAGCACGATCAACCTCACGTTCAACCTCAACCGGAACGTCGACCTGGTGGCGCCGGACGTGCAGGCGGCGATCACCCGGGCGCAGCGGAACCTGCCCACGGACCTGCCCAGCCCGCCGATGTACCAGAAGTTCAACCCGTCGGACTCCCCGATCTACTACGTGATGCTCTACTCCGACACCCTCATCCACGCCGATCTCTACGACTACGCCAACCAGGTGGTGGCCCGGAAGCTGAGCATGCTTGAAGGCGTCTCCAAGGTGCAGGTGTTCGGCTCCAAGCGCGCGATCCGCATCCAGTTCAGCCCGGACCGCCTCGCCTCCTGCCGCCTCGGCGTGGACGAGCTGGCGGCGGCGCTGCGCGCCGGCACCGTGAATATTCCCGGCGGCAGCCTGAACGGCCCGATGCGCACCTTTACGCTCGAGCCGCAGGGCCAGCTGCGCACGGCGCGCGAGTTCGGGGAGCTGATCATCGCCACGCGCGACGGCGCGCCGGTGCGGCTGAAGGAGGTGGCGACCTGCGTCGACAGCGTGGCCAACGACCTGGTGGACATCCGGTACGGCAAGCCCGGGGAGGCGGAGCACAACAAGTGCGTGGTGATGCCGATCTCGCGCATCAGCGGCGCCAACACCGTGCAGGTGGCGGACCGCATCGCCCGGACGCTGGAGGAGGTCGGCGCGGAGCTGCCCGCCTCCATCACGATCAAGACCATGTTCAACGGCGCGCTGCCCATCCGCGAATCCCTGCACGACGTGCAGTTCACCGTGCTCCTCGCGCTGGTCATGGTGGTGCTGGTGATCTTCCTGTTCCTGGGCCGCGTCCGCGAGACGGTGATCCCCACCGTCGTCCTGCCTGTGACGATCCTGGGGACATTCCTCGCGATGATGGCCTCGGGCTTCAACATCGACACGCTGTCGCTGATGGGCATCGTGCTGGCGGTGACCTTCCTGGTGGACGACGCGATCGTGGTGCTCGAGAACACCGTGCGCCACCTGGAGGAGGGGATGAAGCCCATCCCCGCGGCGATCCGCAGCATGCGGGAGATCACCTTCACCGTCATCTCCACCAGCGCGGCCCTGATCATCGTGTTCACGCCGCTGGTGTTCATGAGCGGCGCCGTGGGCCGCAACCTGAGCGAGTTCGCGATGACGGTGATCTACGCCATCATCATCTCCACGCTCGTGGCCCTGACGCTGTCGCCGATGATGTGCGCGCGCATCATCCGGAAGCATGAGGCGCCCAACCGCTTCCAGCGCGCGATCAACGCGACGGTCGGGGGGATGGTCCGCGGATACGGGAGGGCGCTGCACTGGCAGCTTCGCCACAAGTGGGTCGCGCTGGTGGTGTGGGCGCTCTGCATCCTGGGCACCGGCGCGCTCTACGTGACGCTTCCCAAAACCTTCCTGCCCCCCGGCGACAGCAGCTTCATCATGGGCGCGATGATCATGCCGCAGGGCGCCTCGACGGACCAGATGCGGGCCTACCAGTCCCGGGTGTCCGCCCTCGTCCGGGCCGACACCAACAGCGTTTTGCAGTGCGGGAGCGTGAGCGGCATGTTCCCCGGGGCCGACCAGAGCATGGGCTTCGTGTTCATCCGGCTGAAGCCGCCTCGCGAGCGCGCGCCCATCGACCAGGTCGTCCAGCAGTTCATGGGCAAGCTGTCGGTGATTCCCGACGGGGTCTGCTTCCTGCGCGCCATGCCGGTGCTGAAGATCAGCTCCGGCGCGGAGTCCACCGCCGCCGGCAGCGACTACGCCTTCATGCTGATGGGGCTCGACCGGGACCTGGTCTACAAGACGGCCCAGCGGCTCGAGCAGGAGATGCGCGCGGTGCGGGGCGTCGTCCCGTTTGCCGTGCAGAACAGCGTCAAGCTCACCATGCCCCGCCTGGACGTGGCGATCGACCGCGATCGCGCCTCCACGCTGGGCATCAGCGCGGCGGCGATCGAGCAGGTCCTGGCGTTTTCCTACGCCGGCGGCTACGTCACCCAGTTCACGACGGACCAGGACCAGTACCAGGTGATTCCGGAAGTGGAGAAGAACCGGCAGCGGCTGCCGGGCGATTTGTCCATGCTGTACCTGCGCTCGCCGCTCAGCGG
Organism: uncultured bacterium; assembly: GCA_903828035.1. Next base: position 1,518 of record CAIKKV010000688.1, on the reverse strand, counting down.
GTCGCTGGTGCCGCTCAAGTCGCTCGTGACGCTGAAGGAGGGCGCCGGCCCCCAGAACGTTCCCCACGCCCAGCAGCACGAGTCGTCGACGATCTCGTTCAGCCTGTTCCCGGGCGCGCCGCTCGGGGCCGTGATTGCGGGCATTGAGGAAAAGGTGGCGAAAATCCTTCCGCCCGGCGTGACCGGGCGGTTCATTGGCGACGCGATGGAGTTCAAGCGCTCCATCGCCAGCCTGGGCCTCCTCCTGCTGGTGGCCATCTTCCTGAAGTACATCGTGCTGGGCGTGCTCTACGAGAGCTACATCCACCCCTTCACGATCCTGACCACGCTGCCGGTGGCCGTGTTCGGGGGCTTCCTGACGCTGTTTGCGTTCGGGCGGGAGCTCTCGCTCTACGGCTACATCGGGGTGTTCGTCCTGATCGGCCTGATTACCAAGAACGGCATCCTGATGGTCGACTTCGCCCTGCAGCGCAAGGCGGAGGGGATGAACAGCTACGACGCCATCCACGACGCGTGCGTGGTCCGCTTCCGCCCCATCCTGATGACCGGCCTGTGCGCCATCCTGGGCATCCTGCCGATCGCCCTGGGCCTGGGCGCCGACGCCTCCAGCCGCGTGCCGCTCGGGCTCGTGGTGGTGGGCGGCATGATCTTCGCCCAGGTGATCACGCTTTTTGTCACGCCCGGCATCTATCTTTACATGGAGCAGATCCAGAATCGCTTCAAGCCCCGCACGGACCTGGAATAGGATTTCTCAATCGAAACGGGCGGCCGGGGCGGCGGGGAGCGTGAACCAGAAGGTGCTGCCCTTGCCGGGCGCGCTTTCGATGCCGATGCGGCCGCCTTGGGCTTCCACCGCCATTTTGCAGAAGGCGAGCCCCAGCCCGGTCGTGGGCAGCCGCGCGCCGAAGGATTGCTCCACCACGCCGAACTTCTCGAAAATCCGGGCGTGGTAATGGGCGGGAATGCCGGGGCCCTGGTCCGTGACCCAGACCCGGACGCCGGCCGGATCGGGCTCCGCGCCGAAGACGATCTCGCTGTCGGAGGGGGAGTATTTGATCGCGTTGGCGAAGAGGTTGATGACGATTCGGTTGCCCAGGTCGGCATCGCAGAACAGGGGGGGGCAGGACGGGCTTATTTTTTTTGAAATGGCGCGGGGGCTTGACGGGTCGAGCGCCTGCGCCCGCGCGGTCCGGAACAGCTCCTCGGCGGAAACGGCCACCGGGTGCAGGGCGGGGGAGACGGACTCCATGCGGCTGAGGTCGATCATGGTGGAGGTCATCTGGCTGAGAATGTGCGTGCAGTAGATGGCGGCGCGCAGGCTGTAGAGATCGGCCGCGTTGAGGTTTTTGGTGGAAGCGGACTCGATCAGCTGGAGGTGCCCGAGAATGGCATGCAAGGGGCTGCGCATGTCGTGCACCAGCATGTGGACGTAGGAGTCCCGCTGCTGTTCGAGCGTTTTCAGCTGGCCGTGCTGCTCCGCCAGGTCTTGGTACGCCTGGCGGAGGGCGAGATTGGTGC
>CAIKKV010000687.1 GCA_903828035.1 uncultured bacterium | reverse complement strand
TTTGAGCGTAGAGGTGAAAATTTTCTCGGGAATCTCCTTCCATGCCTTGAACGTGGTCATGGCGCTCTTGTAGAGGAGGCCGATTGCGAATCCCGCGAAAATCGTCTTGGTATCCGTGGCGCTCGCCAGAGGCAAACTGGCCCTATCCTGCGGGGACAACGCGGCAAGCGATTCAGCGGTGGCCCCGGCTTTGAGCACCTCCGCGCACGCCGTGCCTTCGGGATATTTTAACAGTCCATGCTGCTGCACAATCAGCGCACGGCGCAATGGAATCATGAGCAGAATGCCGAGCAATCCGCCCAGCACGGCAACCAGCGCAACCCGGCTTAACTCCAAATCGAAACCGAGAATGAGAATGGCCGGCATGGTCACCCCCAACCCAAAGGCCAGCGACTCCCCGGACGATCCCGCCGTTTGGACAATATTGTTTTCCAGTATCGTCGCCTCCCGAACACCGATTTTGGACAACAGTCGAAAGAGCGTAATCGAAATAACGGCCACCGGTATGGAGGCGCTGACGGTCAAGCCCACTTTCAACACCAAATAGAGAGAGGAAGCGCCAAACACCATCCCCAGCACGGCGCCCACCAGAAGGGGAAGAAAAGAGAATTCGGGCAGATTTGCCCCGGCAGGTATAAACGGTTTGAAGGCGGGCTCGCCTCCCTGAGATTTTTTTTCTTGGCTTGGCGTCATATCCTGCGAGGAGGAAAGGCGTTTCTGGACGAATTGGATTTTATTGGCAATGAACGCGTCAGGCCATGCTGGTGACCTGGGACCAGGTCATCCCCCGCGTCACCGCATAACGCTCGAGCGCTTTCTGATGCCGGATCAGCACAGCGCGAACGATGCTCGAGTCATCCACGCGCCCCATCGCGGGCAATGAATCGGGGATGATATCGATATGCTTGTGGGCATACACCAGGGCAAAGATGGCCTCGGCCATGGCGACATAGGGCAGTTCCTTCGTTTCGCCGTCCGCGAAATCTTCCACCGCATCCGCCAAAAACAACAACTGCTTCACCAGATGCGGTTGTTTCGGGGCGTAGATCTGGGCATATTCCGCCTTCCACAAAGGCAGATTCTTCATCATCTTTGCCAGGACGGCCGGCGTCACTCCCTCGCCATTCTTCTGAACATATTGCGCAATTTCAGGCATGGCGCGAGATTAGACACATCCCCGCCGCAAGTAAAGCCGGTTTTCGTGTTCCCGGCGATTCTCAAAAAGCGGGCTACGGCATGCGCAGGCGGTAGAACCGAATGCCGGTCGGCGGCAACGGATCATCCGTGTATACAATCAAACCGTTCGCGGCGGCTGTCACTGTGCCCAACGCCTCCCATGTCAGGGTATTCAAATCGTCGCACTTCTCCACCACATACGTCATCCCGGGAACGCCGGCGAATCGAATGGTGGCGGCACCGTTATGGACGGAATGGGGACGCTTATCTTTTCAGCGGCGGATAGCTGGTCCGCTTGTCCATGAGGGGCACGTAAAGATGGCTGGCGCCCAGCTCGCATTTGCGGAACATCTCCAGGCAATAGTCGATATTGCCGATGTCTTTGTCGCCGTTGTTCGTGCCGAAGGTGAATTTGACACCGGCCTCTTTGGCCATGCGAATGAACGCTTCGTTGGGGATTTTGAAGCGGGCGCTGATTTCCATGGCAATTTGGTTTTTGGCCAGGGCCCGGACCACCCGGCGCATGCGTTCGGGGGTCCAAAGGGCATCGTATTCCCGGGCGATCACATCGGGCAGGTAGGTGGGATTGACATAGATATCGATCGGCTCCTCGGCGCAGATCTTTTCAATGCGCTCAACCAGGGTGTCCATGAACTTCTCTTTGTCATTGACCACCACTTCGCTGGGAATCCAGAGCCGCATCCGATGGCCCTCGTCGTCGGTATAGGTCATCGAGTCAGTGAAGACATAGTCGAACCGGGCAATCGCCTCCTGGGTGAGCAACTGGACCCACTCCCTGCCTTCGGCCTGCATCGCCACGAAAGCGGGCTGCCGCTCCATCGATTTCCAGTAGGCAAACACGCCGGCGGAGTTGGTGATCGGAAAACCGACGCCGCAGTTGACGGCGATCCCGTTGAACACGCCGGACTTCATCGCCTGCCGCTGGGCTTCCT
>CAIKKV010000686.1 GCA_903828035.1 uncultured bacterium | reverse complement strand
GGATCCTGCTCCGGCAGGATGGCAAACGCTCCCGGATGCTCAACGGGCGTAACGCCGGGTTTGGGCACGATGGCGGAGACGGCCGGCCGGCGGTTTGACCCGTCCCAGAACTTCCGCCACTCCGCGGCCGTCTGTTCAAAATCCGCTTTGAACTCAAGCTTCATCGTCCACACCCCGCCCAACCGATCGAGCTCCCGTGCCCTTCATCGCGTCCCCTGTCCCTCCCCGGCTCGCCTCCGCCGGCGGCGGGCCGCACGATTCCCGTTCGATCCGTTCGCCCTGGAGGGTCAGCCGCCGCGGCGGGAGCGAGGGATCCTCGATGCGCTGCATCAGCAGGTCCGCCGCCGCGCGGCCGAGGTGCTCGCGCGGCATCCGGTACGACGTCAGCGGCGGACGCGTCAGGTCGGCGCGGACGTTGTCGTTCAACCCGATCACGCTGATGTCCCCCGGCACGCGCAGGCCGAGATCCTCCAGGTTCTTCATGATGCCGATGGCGTAGCCGTTGGTGGCGACCAGGGCCGTGGGCCGCGGGCGGGCCGCCGCCAGTTCCTCCGCGTAGGCGCGCATGACCTGCTCGTGCGTGGCCGGTGTGATCTCGCGCGGGACACACAGCGTCGGGCTGGGAATGGGGAGCCCCTTGCCGCGGAAGAACGCCTCGAACGTCGCCGTATAGACGATCCGCTCCGAGCTCAGCCACACGTGCTGGAAGGTGACGATATGGCGGTGGCCCAGCGCCCACAGGCTTTCGAGCTGCACGCGGGTGGCTTGCTCCCAGTCCGGGGTGACCGTGTCGGCCGGAACGCCGCGGGGGTCGTGATCGACGAAAACGAGCGGGCAGTACTGCGCCAGCCGGCGCGTGGCCGCCTCCTCCATCTCGCAAGCCACCAGCAGGCCGTCCACCCGGCCTTCCTTCACCATGCGCGGAAGTTCGTCCGTCTCTCCATCGTAGCTCGTCCACATCGCGTGGTAGTCGTTCCGGTGCAGGACCTCGTCGATCCCGGCCATCAGCGCTCCATAGTAGGGGTTCTGCTGTTGGAGAGCGTTCTGTTCGTGCTGCCGCATGAGCAGCCCGATGGTCCTGGTTCTGACCGGCTGATTGCCGGAGCGGCCACTGCGCTGGTGCCTCGAAGCCTGGCTGAGGACCGGATCGATCCGATACCCCATTTTCTGCACTGCCGCCAACACCCGCGCCTGTGTCGCCGCACTTACCGCCGGCTTGTCGTTAAGCACCCGCGATACCGTCGCCACCGAGACCCCCACTTGCTCGGCAACGCTCCGCATGTTGATACCGCCTGACATGATAAGCTCCCTCTCGCATGCAACGCACACTTGCAACAGTTACTGTAGCCGTTAAACATATACCGACAAGCCCGGTCAACCGTAAATTTTGGAAAAAATCGTAGGCATCCACGAAGATGCCCGGGAATACCAGCAGGCAGCGGATCCGTGCGCACCCGACGAGGTGCAGCGCCCAATCCCGGGTCCAGTCAAGCAAACGCCCCGCTGACGCACGAGGCCATCAGCCTCTCGATGGCCTTGCGGATGGCGCGACAGCCCCCCGCAGCCACTCATTCACCCTGGCTTCATCGGTCTCGTCCCATCCGGTGAAGGTGTTCGCCATGAGGTCACTGTATTTTGACGACGGCTTGCCGCGGAGTCCGTATGAGTTGTCCCAATACAGCCCCCTCTTGGCCTGGCGCTGGAACTGGGCAAAGGCATGCCGCCGATAGTCTTCCCAGATGCGCCATGTCGCTTGCCGGTCAACCAAGGTGTCGAGAAACGCTGACATCTC
>CAIKKV010000685.1 GCA_903828035.1 uncultured bacterium | reverse complement strand
CGCGCCTGACGAGCTGCCCCTCTTCGATTACACCACCGGCCTGCTCCACATGTATCTGCGCCACAATTACCACAACGGCCCGCTGGGCCTGCTGATCGACACCGGAATCCCCGGGCTTCTGGCCTGCACCGGCCTTTTCATCATGGCCCTGGTGGAAGGCCGGCGGTGGCTGGGCGAAATGCCCTCGCGCTCCGTCTTCGGGAGGGCCTACCGGGCCCTCTATGCCTACCTCGTCGTGCTGGTCATTTATTTCTACGCCATCATCGGCGATCCCGTGACCTCCGTGATCCGCGTCCTGTTCATTCTGGCGCTCTTGAAAATCACCCTCGCCTCCCACCGGGCCTGCCACCCGCCACCCGCCCCGCCCCCGAAGACCGACATTCCCCCGGAGGCCCCCGCGCCATGACGCCCATCCGCCTGCTCCACCTCGCCAATGAATCCTCCCCCGATCCGATCCGGCAGGAAGTCCAGGTCCGGGCCGCGTTCGAGCAGTACCGGGCGGAGGGCGTCATCGGGGAAATCCGCACCATCCCCGTTCCCCTGGAATGCGAGCGGCGCGGATCGGCCCGCGTGCTTGCCGACATCCTGGAGGCGGTGGACGTTTTCAAGCCCGACCTCATTTTCTGGCAAAACGTGGATCTCTTCCCCGTCACACGCGACTATCTCCGGCAGCTCAAGGGCCGCGCCTGCCGCCCCCGGCTCGTCTACTATGACGGCGATCCGTACGGCCGCCTGCAATGCCGGATGCCGGCCCCCGCCCGCGCCATGATGGCCGAGGCCGATATGGTCTGCCTCGTCGGGCTGGGCGGATTCGCCGATCTGGCGCACCGCTTCGGCGCCCGGCACGTCCTCTACACGCCCTTCGGCTTCGACCGGCTGCGCTTCGGCGGCGAGTGGACGCCGACGCTCGATCGGCGCGATTCGGTCTGCATGATCGGAAGCCTCTGGCGCTCGCGCCTCCCCTTCGTCTTTATCCCCGGCGCCCGCGGGCGCAAGCAGGTGGCCGGGCTGTTGACCGCGCGGTTCGGCGCCTCCTTTGCGCTTTACGGGGCCAACTGGGGGCGCCTTCCCTCCTTCCGGGGGCCGGTTCCCTTTCATCAGCAGCAGGACGTCATCCGGGAGGCCTGGGTCAGCGTGGGGTGGAACCACTTCACCGATACGGCCTTCTATTTTTCGGATCGCCTGCCCATCTCCCTGGCCGCCGGGGTTCCCCATATCACCTCGTGGCACCCCGGATATGACTCCTTCTTCGCCGGCTGCCCCGGCCTGTACATGGCGAAAACACCCGAGGAGGCGTGCGACCTGGCCGACTTCGTGCTCGCCAAACCCCGCGAAGAGCGGGTGGCTCTCGGGCAACAATGCCGCGAGTGGGCGTTCCAGCATCTCGAGGCCACGGTCGTCTTCCGGGGCCTGCTGGATCACTGCCTCCGCCTTCTGGAAACCCGCTCCACGCCATGACCCCCCCGCTTATCATCGCACGTCTTTGCGGCGGGCTGGGCAATCAGCTTTTCATTTATGCCGCCGCCGCCGCCCTGGCCCGGGCCCGGCAGGCCCGGCTCATGCTCGATGATGCGCTGAGCTTCAGGAACGACGCCTACCGGCGGCAGTATCGCCTGGACGCCTTCCGGGGCCCGGCCGCCTGCCCGAAGCTGCCGGCGGCTTTTCGCGG
>CAIKKV010000684.1 GCA_903828035.1 uncultured bacterium | reverse complement strand
GCCGTCGTGACGTTCCGCGAGCGGATGCGCCCCCACGTTCAAAAAGCGGCCGCTCGCAAACATGTGGACCTGGTCATGGAGCCGGTGCAGGTTTATCAGGTTATGAATAACGCCGCGGATTTGACCGATGCCGTGATCGAGGAGGCGGCGGCCGATTTTTCGCCTGACAAAAACCTGATCGACACGGATCTTCTCAAGACGCGCGGCATCTGGATCGATGACGAGAAAGCCGCGCCGGCTCCTGCCGACGCCCCTGTTTTGCCCATCCCGGCGCCCTGACATGGTGGAACGGTACAAGCGGGGAAAAGGAAAAGAGCTTCTCGGCAGCCATCAGAAATGCTGGATCTGGGGCCGCAATCTCGTGCTGGAAACGCTGGCCGCGGGCCGCTGGCCCATCGCGGACCTGTTCCTGTCCGAGAGCCTCTCCGGAGAGGCTCTGCAGGACGCCCGGTCCCGCGCCTCTGAGCTCGGCGCGGCTGTGCAGGTTGTCCCGCCGGCCATGCTGGAAAAGCTGGGGCACACCGGCGAACACCAGGGGTACCTGGCCCGCATGCTCGCTTTTCCGTACACCCCGTTCGCCCAACTCCCGCTGGGTTCAGGCGGCGCCGCTCCGTTCGTTGTGATGCTCGATGGCATCCAGGACCCTTATAATCTCGGCGCCATTTTGCGCTCGGCCGAAGTGTTCGGGGCGCAGGCCGCCATTCTTCCCGTGGCAGGGCAGGCGGGCGTCAGCAGCATGGCGGCCCGCAGCTCGGCGGGCGCCGTGAATCGAATACCCATCACGCGGGTGGAAAGCCTCGAGTCGGCCGCGGATTCCCTCCGGGAGCGGGGTGTTTTCCTTGTGGGCGCCAGCGAAAAGGCGGAGCAGGAGCTGGAGTCCTGTGATTTGCGCGTTCCGGTCTGCCTGGTGGTGGGCAACGAGGGAGCCGGAATCAGCGAAGCCATGCGGTCCCGCTGTTCGATTCTGGCGCGCATCCCCCAGTACGGACATGTCGGATCGCTGAATGCGGCCGTGGCGGCGGGAATTTTCTTTTACGAGGTCCGCCGGCAGCGGGACTAAAGGCCGGATTTGTTTTTCAGCCGGGCCAGCGCGCGCGCCGCACCCTGCATGAAATAATTGTTCTGCAATTCATTTCCGATGGTGGTCTCTTCGCCATGTCCGGCAATGACCCGTACGGCAGGAGGCAGGACCGCCAGCTTGAGGAGCGAATCGGCCAGCGTGCGGCCGTTTCCGCCGGGCAGGTCCGTTCGGCCGACCGAGCCTTCGAATAGCGTGTCGCCGGTGAGCAGGACGCCTTCCTTTTCAAAATAGAAACACACGCAGCCGGGCGTATGGCCGGGCGTGGAGAGGACCCGGAATGTCAGCCCGCCGAATGTGAAGACGGCGTTTTCCGCCACCTCCGGATAGGGGCCTGCGGGCCGGGCCGGTGAGGGATAGGGGGGGATGGCGTTCACCGGGGTGAAGGCCCAGGCGGCATCCGCCGGATGAATCAAGACCGGCGCCTGGCGGCGGCGCCACAGGTCGGGCAGCGCGCTGACATGGTCAACATGGCCGTGGGTGACGAGGTAGGCGCCGACCGTCAGCCCGTGACGGGTCAATTCGCCGTCCAGTTCGTCGGCGTCCGCGCCCGGATCGGTCACCAGGGTCAGCCCCGCGTCGTCCGAGACAAGCACGCAATTGGCCTCGAAGGCGCCGAGGGGGAGGATGCGGATGTTCATGCCGGTCCTTGCAGCGGAATCTCCCGCTCGGTGCGGTCGGCCATATTCTTGACCCGCACCACGCCGCGGGCCACATCGTCCGGCCCCACGTAGATGGCTTCGCCGAGGCCGGTTCGTCCGGCCCGGGAGAAGAACGCCTTGGGCTTTTCGCGGCAGAGGCCGAGGCTGACGTTCCGGCCCTGGCCCCTGAGCGTGGCGGCCAGGCGGATGGCGGCGCTGCGCTGGTTTTCGTCCATGTAGCCGACATGGATGAGCCCCTCTTCGTGAACCGCGGGGAGGCGCCCCTTTTCCGCCAGCACTTCCACGATCACGACATCGCCGAAGCCGAGGCCCACCGCTCCCATGGGCTTTCCGCCCAGCATGGCCAGCAGGTTGTTGTAGCGTCCGCCGCCGAAGATGGCGCGGAACTGCCGGGCCGCGTCGAAGCACTCGAAGACGATGCCGGTGTAGTAGCCAAGGCCGCGGATGATGGAGATGTCGAACACGACGCTGTCCTGCACGCCATGATCGGCGCACAGGTTGAAGAAGGAGGAAAGCTCGGCCGAAGCGGGCGTCTCCGCGCCCAGCATCGCGAGCGCCTCGTCGAAAGTCCGGATGCCCATGACCTTGAAGGCGGCCTCGACGGCGGCGGCGTCAAGCCCCTGCTGGGAAAGCAGGGTGGCGATCTCGGCATCCTCGATCTTGCCGCGCTTGTCGAGCGCCAGGAAGATCGCGGCATGGTGCCCGGCGGCGATTCCCGCGCGGTTGAACAGGTCGCTCAGCAGGGCCCGGCTGTTGACTCGCACCTGCGCATCGGCCGGCCCGAGGCCCAGCTTGGCGAGGGCGCGAACGGCCGTGGCCACCACCTCCGCCTCGGCGGAGACGGACTCCTCACCGATGATGTCCAGGTTCCACTGGTAGTGCTCGCGCTTCCGGCCGCGCGACATGCGCTCGTAGCGGAAGCACTGGGCGATGGTGAACCACTTGAGGGGCAGGGGCAGCTGCGTCTGGCGCGCCGCCACCATCCGGGCCAGGGTGGGGGTCATCTCCGCGCGCAGGGCCAGGTCGCGCCCGCTCTTGTCCTGGAAGGTGTAGAGCTGGTCGGCAATCTCCTCGCCGCCCTTGCGCTTGAGCAGGTCGAGGTTTTCGACGACGCAGGCATCGTATTGAACGAAGCCCGACTGCCGGGCGGCGGCCGCCCAGGCCGCGAACACGGCGTTGCGGACGGCCATTTCCTCGGGATAAAAATCGCGCATGCCCCGGGGCGGGGCGAAACCTGTTTCGATCGGATCGCTCATGGCAGCGTCAGCACCTTTTCTTTCATCGCCTTGCCGGGCTTGAACTTGACGATGCGCCGGGGGGGGATCGGCACCGTGTTTTCCGGCTTGTTGGGATTTCGTCCCAGGCGGGCCTTGCGGGTCTTGACTTCAAACACCCCGAAATCGCGGAACTCGATCGTCTGGCCCTTGACCAGGCTTTCCGTGATGGCGTCGAGCATTTTCTGGATCACGGCGTAGACCTGCTGCTGGGTCAGCTCGGTTTCTTCGGCAATTCGGTTGACCAGTTCCCTTTTTGTCATGGCGGCGTCCTTTTGCGGTGGACCGGTTAGGAGATCAGCGACTTTACCAGGGCGACAGCCTCGGCCAGCGGCACGAGCTGGGATGTCTTTTCGGTCCGCTTGCGGATCTCGACCTTGCCTTCGGCCAGGGAGCGGTCGCTCACCACGATGCGGATCGGGAAGCCGAGCAGGTCGGCATCCTTGAACTTGACGCCCGGGCGCTCGTCGCGGTCGTCGACCAGGGCGTCGATGCCCGCCTCGATCAGTTGCGCCTCCAGGGCCAGGGCGGTGTTCATGCAGGTTTCATTCGGGGACAGGGGAAGGACGGCGGCGATGAACGGCGCCACGCCCGCGGGCCAGATGATGCCGTTCTCGTCGTGGCTCTGCTCGATGACGGCCTGGAGCGTGCGGGTGACGCCGATGCCGTAGCAGCCCATGATGATGGTCTTCTTTTCCTTGTTGGCGTCCAGGTAGGCGGCGTTGAACGCTTCGCTGTACTTGGTTCCCAGCTTGAAGACGTGGCCGACCTCGATGCCGCGCATCTCGCGCAGCTTGCCGGCGGCGCAGCGGGGGCAGCCGTCGCCCGTCTTGACGTTCACCAGGTCCAGGTAGACGGGGCTCTTCACGTCGCGCTCCAGGCAGACGTTCAGGAGATGGGTGTCGGCTTTGTTCGCCCCGCTCGCCATGCCGGCCCGCCCCTTGAGCGCGATTTCGGCATACACGGGAATCGCCAGGCCCACCGGGCCGGAGAAGCCCAGGGGGCCGCCCGTGATCTTCTCGATCTGGGTGGCGTCGGCCATGACCAGCTCCTTGCAGCCGATGGCCTTGGCGAGTTTCACCTCGTTCAGGTCGCGGTCGCCGGAAACCAGGGCCGCCACGGGCTTGCCGTCGGCCAGGTAGATCAGCGTCTTGATCAGGCCGGAGGCGCGGATCTTGAGGAAGGCGGAGACTTCCTCGATGGTCCGGACGCCCGGCGTGGCGACTTCGGCGGCGGCGGGGCCGGCGGGCTGCGCATCGTAGGTCTTCAGGGAGCGTTCGCCGCGCTCGACGTTGGCGGCGTAGGCGCAGGCTTCGCACTCGACGATGCCGTCTTCGCCCGAATCCGCGAGGACCATGAACTCATGAGAGGCGTTGCCGCCCATGGCGCCTGTGTCGGCTTCCACGATTTTGACGCGCAGGCCGCAGCGGTCGAAGATGCGCTGGTAGGCCTTGTACATGGCCTGGTAGCTGCGGTCGAGGCATTCCCAGTCCAGGTCGAAGCTGTAGGCGTCCTTCATGATGAACTCGCGCGCCCGCATCAGGCCGAAGCGCGGCCGGATTTCGTCGCGGAACTTCGTCTGGATCTGGTAGAAGGTCCGGGGCAGGTGGCGGTAGGAGTTGAGCTCGTGGGAGATGAGCTCCGTGATGACTTCCTCGTGCGTCGGGCCGAGCACCATTTCGCGGTCCTGGCGGTCGCGAATGCGGAACATGCTCTTCTTGAGGGTCTCGTACCGGCCGGTCGTCTCCCAGATTTCCTTGGGCTGGAGCGACGGCATGAGCACTTCGATGGCGCCGGCGCGGGTCATCTCTTCGCGGATGATGCGTTCGACGTTGCGAAGCGCGCGCAGCCCCATGGGCAGGAAGGTGTAGAGGCCGCCGCCGAGCTTGCGGATCAGGCCGGCGCGCATCATCAGCTTGTGGCTGTCAATTTCGGCATCCTGGGGGGCGTCCCGGAGAGTCGGGATCAAGGTGTTCGACAGACGCATGAGGCACTCCTTGTGAGGTTGGGCAAAGTCCTAAGTATTTAAAATGCCAAGGCGTTATGCAAGCTAAAAGGGCCGTCGCGCGCCTGCCGAACGCGTTTCCGGAGGATCAGGCGTCCTGCAGGACCTTCAGGGAAACGCCGGCCACCAGATCCTTGACCTTTTCCCGGTAGGAAGCCATATGCGGCGCGGCCAGGTGGGCGCGCAAGGCGTCGAGGCTGCTCCACTTTTCGATGATGGTCACCAGGTCGGCATCGAGCTTCTGGGGCGGCAGGCCGGCGGGGGCGTCAACCGTGGGGCTGTATTCGTGGCAGCCGTCCTCGGCTTTCACGGCGGGCACGTTGGCCTTGAAGATGGAGAGGAACTTATCCTTGCACCCGGGCTTGACTTGAATGGACGCCAGAACACTGATCATGACCGCTCCTGTTGTGTGTTGAAGAAGCGTTAACTGTAAAAGAACCACCGGTTCAGCGCAAGCGCTTTGCCGTAAAATCGGTTCCTGCCTTGCTTTCTTTGCCCGAGCCAAGTAGTGTCTTTCATGATGAATGTGCATCAGATCCTATGCGCTTTGCTGATTGTCCTTCTGGGCGGGGTGCTGCAGGGAATGGTGGCCTTCGGCTTCGGCCTCCTTTCAGTTCCG
>CAIKKV010000683.1 GCA_903828035.1 uncultured bacterium | reverse complement strand
GTGACCTTTACGCCCGCCGACCCGACGAGCTATTCCAACGTCGCGGGGAATGTGAATGTCGCGGTCGCGAACATCAGCACCTATTATGTCGTATCCGGAAACCCGGCCCAACTCTCCCCCTTTGACACCTGGGGCAACGCCGCAGCGGACATCCAGACGGCGGTGAACAAGGCGTCGGCCGATCTGGTTCCCGGGACGACCGAGTGCCTGGTTCTAGTATCCAACGGCACGTACAACCTGACCAGTTCGATCCTGATCACGAACGGTGTCACGCTGCGCGGCTACGGCGGGCGCGACGGGACCTTCATCAACGGCAACTATCCGGCCTATTCGAATCGGTGCATCACGATCAGCAATACGGCCACGCGAGCCACGGTGGACGGCTTTACGATCACCAACGGCTATAATCGCTTTCAGGCCGGTGGCGGCATTTACGTGACGAACAGCGCCGTTTCGGTCGTCAACTGCACGATTTCCAGGAACTTTTCCGCATATCACGGCGGTGGAATCGGATTGATTTCAGCCACCAATGTGGTGATCACGAACTGCGTGATGAGCGTCAACTCGAACGCCGCGAGCGGGAATGGCGGCGGCGTGTACTTTGCGCAGACGAAAGGGTTGATGTCCGACTGCCTGATTGTCAGCAACCAACTGTGGGATACCGGCGGCTATGGGGGTGGCGTGTATGTCAGTTCCGCGGTTACGGCCGATCCGACCATATCGAATTGCACGGTGGCGTATAATTACTCCTCCCAGTATGGGGGCGGCGTAGCGCTGGTTTCAGGGGGAATGCTCATCCGCTCCACCGTTAACAACAACCAGTCGCGCATTAGCGCCGGCGGGGTTTATTTGTCGGGAGGCGGTCCGTTGATCAGTTATTCCGTGGTTGCCAGCAATGTCACGGCGCAGTATGGCGGCGGGGTGAATAGCAGTAGCGGAAGCCGCATGGGCAACTGCAAAGTGATCGGTAATTATGCGGGCATCGCGGGTGGAGGTTTTTACATGAACAGCGCGAGTACGGCACGGAATTGCCTGTTCGCCGGAAACGAGGCGGTCGGTAACGGCGGCGGCGTCGTCATGAACTCAGGGGTCGACGTGATGGACAACTGCACGGTCACGCGCAATTTCGCCGGAGGAACCGGGGGCGGCGTGTATGCGGGTATTGCGACTTCCTATGCCACGAATAATATTGTTTCCGGCAATCAGGCCTCGGGTTTGTTTAATGATGTGGGGGGAGCAACGAACGGGTTCGCTTACTCGTGTTCTCCGGATCTGGCGGCAGGGGGCAATGGCAACGTCTCCGGCGATCCCTTGTTCGTGAATCCCGGTTCAGGGTTCGGCACCAATGCCGTGCTGGGCGATTGTCATATCCTGGTCGGGTCTCCAGCGATGGATTCGGGATTGGCCGTGGCGGCCGCGAGTAACGATCTGGAGGGCGTCAGCCGGCCCCTTGACGGCGACGGGAACGGCGTGGCGGCTTTTGACATGGGCGCCTACGAAGCCGGAATCGCGACGGACGGTGTTTTCCGATGCAGTTTCTCGACTCCCACCACCATCGCCATGGATTCGCTGACAGCGGCGTTCACCGCCTATGCGGCCGGGCCAAACACGAACAACCTGGTCTATTTCTGGACCTTCGGGGACGGCACGACCAGCCACTGGTCCAGTGCTACGCGGGTGGTGTCGCACGCGTATAGACAAGGGTTCTTCACGGTGACCTTGAATGTCAGCAACGAGTTGGGCCAAGTGGCGGTTTATTCCCGGCCGGCCTTTGTTAACGTGTATCCGACTTATGTTTACGTGACAACCAACGGCCCTGCTGTTTTTCCTTTTGGCAGTGGGGCCACGGCGACAACCAACATCCAGGATGCGGTCCATGTCGCGAGTTTAGGGCGGGGATACACGATCGCGGTGCTGGTCAGCAATGGCGTGTATCGATTGACCAATCAGGTGACTGTGGCGAATTATGTCAGTATTCGCAGCGTGAACGGACAGGAGTTGACTTTCGTGGATGGCGGCTGGCCGCAATACACCAATCGGTGTTTCAGCCTTTCGGCCGGGGCCGTCCTGGATGGTTTCACGATTTCCAACGGATATGCCAATGGCGCGGCGCCGGCTAATTATGGCGGCGGCGTCCTGATGGCCGATTCGACCTTGCAAAACTGCACCATTTTCATGAACCGGTCAGGCACCAACCTAAATGCGAATGGGGCGGGGGTAAACGCCGTCAACTCCCTCGTGAAGGGGTGCTCCATCGTTTCCAATGTGCCTTCCGGACTAGCGTTTTTTGGAGCGGGCATCGCGATGACGGATAGCATGGTCACGAATTGCCTGATAGCGGGGAATGGACAGGACTCGGTCGTGGCGGGAACGGGAGGCGGATTTGGATATGTCGGGGGCACGCTCAACATGCTTATCAACTGCAGGATTATCGGGAACAATGCCAAATATTCCGGCGGGGGTTATGCGAGCGGCGGTGAAGTCTGGAACTCGGAGTTCAGCGGGAATTACGCCTACGACTATGGCGCGATGAACGTGTTTGCGGCAAAAGTTTACAACTGTTTGCTCATTGGCAATGAGGCGAGTCACTCTTTCGGAGGCGTGGGTTTGACGCGCTCTGCAACGGACTCACAGATGTTCAACTGCACGGTGGTCGGCAACAAATCTCCGATCGGGGCCGGGTTGCAAGTGACCCCGTATTCGGGGTCGGCGGGACTGGTGCAGAACTCAGTCAGTTATGGCAACTTGTCGAATGGCGTGCCCTGTGACATCAGCTATACGACTAACATCTTCAATTCCTGCGGGGCTGAGTTGACGGCTAGCGAACGGGGCAACGTCAATACCAGTCCGCAATTTGTGTCTGCGGGCAATGGTTCGGGTACGAACTACATTCGGGGCAACTATCACCTGAAGACCGGTTCGCCCTGCCTCGGAACGGGCGCAAGCCTTTCCTGGATGGCCACCGCCGTGGACCTTGCGGGGGACGCCTTCACAAGTCCTCCCGCGATGGGCGCCTATCAGAAGGCGGCGGCGTCGGCAGCCCGCGGGGCGCTGATATTGATCCGGTAAAGCTGCATGTCTTGTCATCTCGAGCGTAGTCGAGGGATCTCACGCAGCGTCCATGCCGAGATCCCTCGACTGCGGCCCGAGGCGGGCCTTCGCTCGGGATGACAAATATTCTGAACGAAGGTGAACGAATTGAAGTGTACGACGATCTGGTGTTGTTGTGTGGCCGCGGCAGTTTTTGCCCTTACGGAGGCTTACGCCGCGTCTTCTCCATATGAAGTCCAGCTTGCCGCCGGGGGCAAGCCCCTTCAGCGGATTGTGACGGGGCCCTCCGCGTCCCCGCGGGTCACGGCGGCGGCGAAAACGCTGGCGGATTACCTGGGGCGCATCTCCGGCGCCAAGTTCGACGTGGCGAAAGGCGACGGCCGGGAGGGCATCGCCGTGGGCGTGGCCGGCGATTTTCCGGGCCTGAAGCCGGCCCCGCAACTCGACGCGCCCGCTCCCGCGCGCAACGAGCAATATCTGCTCCACTCCCACACCGGCGGCGTCTGGGTGGTTGGCGCCACCGATCTCGCCGTTGAACATGCGGTCTGGGACCTCCTGTATCGCCTGGGCTACCGCCACTTCTTCCCGGGCGCCCACTGGGAAATCATCCCGAGCACGCCGGACCTGCGGGTGGCCGTCGAGGCCAACGAGCTTCCGGATTACTATTCCCGCAAGATCTGGTATGGGTGGGGGAACTGGAAGGAAAGCGCGGCGGACAAGCTGCTCTGGGATGCGCGCAACCGCATGGGCGAAAGCGTCAAGGTCAGCTCCGGCCACGCCTACGAGTCGATCATCTCGGCCAACCAGGCGGAGTTCGACAAGCACCCGGAATACCTGTGCTCGCCGAAATCCACCAAGTTCCGCATCTCCAGCCCCGGGCTGCGAAAGTTGGTGGTGGACTATGCCCTGGACTACTTCAAGGCCTATCCCGACCGGGACTTCGTCTCCATGGAGCCCAGCGACGGGGGCGGGTGGGAGTGTCCCGAAGACGCGAAGGTCTTCAGCAATATCACCGATCGCGTGGTGACCCTGGCGAACACGGTCGCCGAGGCGCTTCAAGAGCACTACACCAACAAGTTCGTCGGCATGTACGCGTACTATCAGCATTCCCCGCCCCCGACCATCCGCGTTCATTCCAACGTGGTTGTCGGCATCGCGACGTCGTTCATCCAGGGCCCCTATACGATCGACGATCTGTTCCGCGGGTGGGGCAGGCAGGGGGCGCACCTTGGCGTGCGCGACTACTACAGCGTGGTGGTGGGGCACAAGGATCGGCCGGGCGGCCCGGGCGCCTCCAACCCCCGGGCGCTCGGGGCGGCCATCCCCCGTGTTTATCAACTGGGGGCGCGGCTCCTGAGCGCCGAGTCCAGCGACAGCTGGGGCCCGGCGGGATTGGGTTATTATGTCGCCGCCCGCCTGACCTGGAACACGAAGGAGGATGTCGAGGCGATCATCGACGATTTCTTCTCGAAGGCGTTCGGGCCGGCTGAGCCGCCGATGCGGGAGTTTTACCGGCTCATCGACGGATCCCACAAGCCCATGCTCAGCCGGCACCTCGTGGGCATGATGTACCGCCAGCTCGACGCCGCCCGCCAGCTCACCCGGGATCCCGGCATCCGTTCGCGGCTTGACGATCTGACCCTGTACACGCGCTATGTGGAGCTGCTGCGGGATATCAAGGAGGATCCCGTGGAGGTGGTGAACGAGCCCAAGGCGGACGACGTTCTGGACCTCCTGAAGGATGACAACGGATCGATCCTGGCGGAGCCCGTCTACAAAGCCGACGGCACCGAGCGGGTGTTGAGCTTTGCCTACCGCATCCGCAACACCCACATGGTGCACAGCCTGGCGCTGTGGCGCGACACACGCGGCTTCCGCGCGCCCATCAGCATCGAAGCGTGGAACGTGCCGGAAGGCAAGAACCCCTGGAAGAGCAGCAAGCCGTTCGTCCAGGCGGAGATCGAGGGCTTCATTCGCGAGGGCATCACCTCCAACCCCGTGGCCACGTTCACGCCCGTCTCTTTCAGCGAGGATCTGGTTCCCGCGGTCGGCCCGCTGAGCTTGAAAACCACCGAGCCCGGCCAATACGGGTACACCCGGACCAAGAATATCTTCTTCGTCTGGCTTGATGCGCCCGGCACCCTTCACTTCGACGTCAGGGGCGGGCAGACGTCCACCAACGGAGCCCCGAAAGCGACCTTGACCTTGTATCCCCTCGAGGATCCCATGGCCTCAGTGGCTTCCTCCGGCCAGGCTCCGCTCGATATGCAGACGCATCCGGTCGAATTGACAAGCGCGTTCAAGGGCATGCACCGGCTGGAATTGTCGGATGCAGGCCGCTGTGCCGGTCTTGTGTGGCCTCCGGGCACGCGGGTTTCCATTCCCATTTCGGAAGAGCATCGGACGCTCCTGCGCGGGCGCGCGGAGGGAAGCAGCGCGCGCACCTGGAAGATGTACTTCTATGTGCCCAGGGGCACCCGGGTGGTGGGCGGTTATGCCAATCAGGGCGGAACGATGTTTGACGGGGACGGCAAGGTGGCGCAGGCGTTTGCCTTCAAGGACCGCGCCCATTATTTCAGCGTTCCCGTTCCGCCCGGGCAGGACGGCAAACTCTGGAGCTTGAGCGGCGGTCACATCCTGCTGATGACGGTTCCGCCCTACCTGGCCCGCAGCGCCGGGGAACTGCTCTTGCCCAAAGAGGTGGTGGAGGCGGACGCTTCGCCCAAGGCGGCCGGACCATGACGCTTTCAACGTTCAAGGTCTCCCGCTGCGTCGGAATTCCGGCGGAAGAAGGACAGGCCATCTTTCCGGTGAACACGTGCTATGCCGACCGCGAGGGGCCTCGCCTTATCCAGACCTATTCCGTGCTGGTGGGTTCCGACACGTTCGGCCAGTACCTTCTTCGCACCAGCGAGGACAATGGCCGGCATTGGTCCGCTCCTCAAACCTTCTTCACGCCCCTCGTCACGCCCGAAGGCACCCAGCGCCTGGGCGAGAGCTGCTTGTTCAGGGACGAGCGGCGCGATGCGGTCATGATGTTTCACAACCTGCATCTTTATACGCAGGGCCATTTCACGCCGGACATCTGGGCGACCACCCGGCTGGCGGTCCGATCCATATCCCGGGAGGGCGTCATCGGGGAGATCCGGCCCATCGTCCAGAAGGGGTACGACTCCGATCACTGGGCGGAAGGCGTCACCTTTGGGCAGAATAGCGCCGCTATTTCCTTCTGTGCGCCGATCCTTTTGAAATCGGGGACCGTGCTGCTTCCCGTCCAGCGCGGGCCGCTCCCGGGGGCGGGCTGCTTCATCGGAGAGTGGCGGGACGGTCAGCTGGAGTGGACTTTGTCGGAAACGGTCACCATCGAGCCGGAGCGGTCCTTCCGGGGCGTGTTCGAGCCGGCGCTGGCCGAGCTGGCCGACGGACGGATCCTGATGGTCTGCCGGGGCAGCAACAACGCCCTCAATCCGGTGCCGGGCCGCAAATGGCGGGCGCTGTCGCCGGACGGCGGCCGGACCTGGTCGGCGCCCGAGCCCTTCGCCTTTGACGATGGCGAGCCGTTCTTCTCGCCGTCCTCGGGCTCGCGG
>CAIKKV010000682.1 GCA_903828035.1 uncultured bacterium | reverse complement strand
CCGACGTGCTGCTGGAAAGCGCCTATTTCAAGCCCGAGTGCATCCGCTATACCTCCAAGACCCTGGGGCTCACCAGCGAGTCCACCTATCGCTTCGAGCGCGGAGCCGATGTGCTGGGCGCCGACTGGGCGGGACGCCGGGCCGCGGCCCTGATGGCGGCCCATGCCGGCGCGACGGTGGCCGCGGGCGCCGTGGACGCCTTTCCCCGCCCGCCGGAGAAGCGCCAGCTCACCCTCCGCCTCGGCCAGGCGCGCGCCCTGCTGGGCGTGCCGGTCGAAGCCGCCCGCGTGGAGGCCATCTTCCGCTCGCTGGAACTCGGCATCGCCCGCTCGGACGCCGACTCGGTGACGGTGGAGGTGCCCGCCTTCCGCGTGGACCTCACCCAGGAAGCGGACCTGATCGAAGAGGTGGCCCGGATTTACGGGCTCGACAACATCCCCGCGCCGGCCCCCTCGGCCCGCCGGGTGCCGGATGTGACCGACCGGCCGGTCCGCGCGCGCCTGGAGGTCAGCGGCCAGCTGGCCGCCCTGGGCCTGACCGAGATCCTGAACTACACCTTCACCAGCGACCGGCTGCTGAAGGTGTTCAATCTGAGCCCGGAAACCCAGGTGCGCCTGCCCAACCCGATCAGCGCCGACCAGGTGGTCCTGCGGCCCTCCCTGATTCCGCAGCTCGTCGAGACGCTCGGCCGCAACCGGTCGCGCCAGCGGGCCGAGGCGGCCCTGTTTGAGGCGGGCCGCGTCTTCACGCGGAAGGCGGACGGCTCGTTTGAAGAGCGCGACCGGGTCTCCATCGGCCTGATGGGCGCGGCCGGTCGAAGCGTGGCGGGGCGGGCCGGGGCGCCAGGGGCGGACGAGGCGTTCGCCTGGCTCAAGGGGATCCTGGAAGGCCTGTGCCGCGGCCTGCGCGTGCCGGCCCGGCAAAAGGGCGGCATGCGGCTGCCCAATCCGGTGCTGGAGCCGGCCGAGCTGGCCTGGGCGGAGCCGGGCACGGGCGCCCGCGTCCTGCTGAACGGCGAGGACTGCGGCGAGGCCGGCATCCTGCGGCAGGAGATGGCGCGGGAATGGCGGATCGGCGAGCCGGTGGGGGTGGCCGAGCTGGACGCGGATAAGCTGGCGGCCCATGTCTTTGACGTGCCCGCCTCGAGGCCCATCCCGGCCTACCCTTCCGTGGACCGCGATGTGGCCCTGATCGTGCCGGAAGCGGTGCGCCATGAGGACATCGTCCGGGCGATCCTGAAAGTCGCGCCCAAGGAGCTTCGCCAGGTGCGGCTATTTGACACTTACCGGGGCGAAAACGTGGGCGTTGGACGCAAGAGCATGGCCTATGCGCTGACCTACCAATCCCACGATAAAACCTTGACGGACGAGGATGCGAACGGCTATCATAATAAGATCAAGGCGGGGATTGTGAGCGACCTCCAGGCGGAGATTCGCGCGTAAGAAAAAAATCAGGACCTATGCAAGTCGTGTCATGGTGTTGGCCGGTGATCGCGGGTTTCTTCCTGCTCTTCCTTCTCGGGAAGGGAGTCAGGGCCGTGTCGCCGGTTTTAATCCGGGTGGTTCGAGCGGTGGCCCCGCCAGAGGTGTGGAACCAGAGGGGCGATTGCCTCCTGCTTTTGCGCTCCGGGCTTGGCGCCGTCGGATGGGATCCGCCGGAGGCCGGGCGCGGCTGTTCTTTGACAGGCAGAATATCCTGATTCAACACTTTCCCTGCCTTGACCGTGTATAGGCTCGATGCTCTTACCCTTTATAAATTATAGGGGGCTGTAAAACGGCGTTGCCCACATGCCCGCTTGCGGGACTTGGAATGCGCCGGATATCGTCCCCACCTGAACGGTGAGGTACAGAGCTCACACGCCTTTACGACAAGGTGGGGTTTCTTTTTTCATGGACCTGTTCGACGAGCAGAAAGACCAGGGGGCGAAAACCGCAACCCGGGAGCCGCTGGCGGCCCGGATGCGGCCGCACACCCTTGATGAGATCGTGGGGCAGGACGCCATCCTGGGCGAGCACGGGCTCCTGCGCCGCGCCATCCTGGCCGACCGGCTCAGCAGCCTGATTCTCTACGGCCCTCCCGGCAGCGGGAAAACCTCCATCGCCGAGGTCATCGCCCGCGTCACCAAGCGCCGCTTCGAGCGCACCAGCGGCGTGCTGGCCAATGTGGCCACCCTGCGCGGCCTGCTGGAGGCGGCGTGGAACCGGCGCGTGCGCGAATCCGTCTCCACCATCCTCTTCATCGACGAGATCCACCATTTCAACAAGTCCCAGCAGGATATTCTCCTGCCCTATGTCGAGGACGGCACCATCACCCTGATCGGCGCCACCACGCACAATCCCTTTTTCTTCATCAACAGCCCCCTGACCTCGCGCTCCCTCGTCTTCGAGCTCCAGCCCCTGTCCGAGGCGGCCATTGTCACCCTCCTGAAGCGCGCCCTGGTCGACGAGCGCGGCTTGGGCGACTGGCGGGTGGATGCCGACGAGGAGGCGCTGCGGCACCTGGCCGCGGTGTGCGAGGGCGACGCCCGCCGGGCGCTCGGCGCGCTCGAGGTGGCGGCGCTCACGACTCCGCCGGGCCCCGGCGGCCGCGTGCGCGTGAGCCGCGACGTGGCCGGCGAGTCGATCCAGAAAAAAGCCGTGGTCTACGATCACGACGAGGACGGCCACTACGACACGATCTCCGCGTTCATCAAGAGCGTCCGCGGCTCCGACCCGCACGCCGCCGTCTACTGGCTGGCCAAGATGCTGTACGCGGGCGAGGATCCGCGGTTCATCGTCCGCCGGCTCATTGTGCTGGCCTCCGAGGACATCGGCAACGCCGATCCGCGCGGGCTGACCGTGGCCGTCTCGGCCCTGCAGGCCGTCGAGTTCCTCGGCATGCCCGAGGCGCGCATCACCCTTTCGCAGTGCGTCACCTACCTGGCCACGGCGCCCAAGAGCAATTCGGCCATCGTCGCGGTGGACAAGGCGCTGGCCGACGTCAAGGCCGGGCGGGTGCTGCCGGTTCCCCTCCATTTGAGGGACGCCCACTACGCCGGCTCCAAGTCGCTGGGCCACGAGGGCTACCAGTACGCGCACAGCTTCGAGGGCCATTTCGTGGACCAGGAGTACATGCCGTCGGAAGCGGTGTACTACGAGCCCTCGAGCCAGGGCTACGAGGCGGTCATCCGCCAGCGGATGGACGGGTGGAAAGCGCGCCGGGCGGGGAAGCCCGAGGCGACCGGGCGGGAAGGGGTCGCATGACCAAGTACGACCTCCGCCTCGAGATGAAGCGGCGCCGCGAGGCGCTGGATCCGGCCGAAGCGGCCCGCGCCTCCCTCGAGGCGCAGGCGCGCCTCGGCGCCCTGCCGGCTTTCCGGCGGGCCCGCTGCATCGGCCTGTACCTGGCCCGGGCGGGCGAGGTGGCGACCGGCCGCCTGGTGGAGGCCGCCTTTGCCGCCGGACGGGACGTGGCCGTTCCGGCGCGGTGCGGCGGGAAGTCGGACTACCGCTTCTGCCGGCTGCGGCCGGGAGCGCCGCTGCGGGTCGGCGCGCTGGGGATTGGCGAGCCGGCCCGGCCCGAGTGGCTGGAGGCCGCCGAGCTGGATGTGGTGGTGACGCCGGGCGTGGCCTTCGACGCGCGCGGTCATCGGCTGGGGCACGGCCTCGGCTGCTATGACCGGATGCTGGCGGAGGCGGGCCGGGCTTTCAAGGCGGGCTTGTGTTTCGAGTGGCAGATGGCGCCGGAGGTCCCCGCGGAGGAGCGGGATGTGGCCATGGACGTCGTGGTCACGGAATGGAAGATATACGGGGGCGAAGCGGAAGCGGGTGCGCAGCCCGGTCCGGCTTCGAACGGTTAGGAAAAACAAGGGGAAAGGGTTAGTCAATGGAACCGATCGGTTTGATCGTTGGAGTGGCGGCCGGTATTGTCTTCGGCGGGGCCGGCGGATATGCGATTAGCGCCTCGCTGGCGCGGATGCGGATGCGGAATGCGAAAGGCAACGCCGACGAGCTGGTCGAGCTGGGCCGGCGCGAGGCGGAGTCGATCCGCAAGGAGGCCAAGATCCAGGCGCGCGAAGAGGTGCACAAGGCCAAGGAGGAGTTCGAAAACTCCTGCAAAGCGCGCAAGCTGGAATTGACGGCCCAGGAAGACCGCATGAAGCTGCGCGAGGAGAACATCGAGCGCAAGGTGTCCCTGATCGAGCGGCGCGACCGCACCGTGTCCGAGCGCGAGACGGACCTGACCAGGCGCGAGGCGGACCTGGCGAAGCGCGAGGCGGACCTGGCCGCCGCCAAGGCGGACCTGCAGAAGCTGGTCGACGAGCAGAAGCTGGCCCTCCAGAAGGTCGCCGGCATGACGCAGGAGGAGGCCCGCCAGCTGCTCCTGACGCGCGTGGAGACGGAGCTGCACAACGAGGTGGGCGGCCTCATCCGCCGCTCCCAGGAGCACGCCCGCGAGACGGCGGAGCGCGAGGCCCGCAAGATCGTGACCCTCGCCATCCAGCGCTACGCCTCCAGCCACGCCTGCGAGTCCATGACCAGCACGGTCACCCTGCCGTCCGACGACATGAAGGGCCGCATCATCGGCCGCGACGGGCGCAACATCCGGACGCTGGAAAGCGTCACCGGCGTGAACCTGCTCATCGACGACACGCCCGAGGCCGTCGTGGTCTCGGCCTTCGATCCCGTCCGCCGCGAGGTGGCCCGCCAGTCCCTCGAGCGCCTGATCTCCGACGGCCGCATTCACCCGGCCCGCATCGAGGAGGTGGTCGCGAAGGTGCGCGAGGAGATGGACACCGTGATGCGCGAGGCCGGCGAGGAAGCCGCCTACCAGTGCGGCATGACCGGCGTGGACCCCGAGGTGGTGCGCATGCTCGGCCGCCTCAAGTTCCGCAGCAGCTATTCGCAGAACGTGCTCATGCACAGCCTCGAGGTGGCGCAGCTGATGGGCCTGATGGCGCCCTGCCTGGGCCTGGACGCCACCCTGGCCAAGCGCATCGGGCTGCTGCACGATATCGGCAAGGCCATGGATCACGAGGTGGAGGGCGGTCACGCCGTCATCGGCGGCGACTTCCTGCGCCGCCACGGCGAGCCGCCGGTCGTTGTCAACGGCGTGGCCTCGCATCACGAGGAGGTGCCCGCCGAAAGCCTGTACGCCACCCTGACCGCGGCGGCCGACGCCATCTCCGGCTCGCGCCCCGGCGCCCGCTGCGAGACCACGGAAATCTACATCAAGCGGCTGGAGAAGCTGGAGGCCATCGCCAACGGCTTCGCCGGCGTCGAGAAGAGCTACGCCATCCAGGCGGGCCGCGAGATCCGCGTGATCGTCGTGCCCGAGAAGGTCGACGACAACGCCTCCTTCGTGATGGCCCGGAACATCAGCAAGAAGATCGAGAGCGAGCTGCAGTACCCCGGCCAGATCAAGGTGGTGGTGGTTCGCGAGACCCGCGCCGTGGAGTACGCGAAGTGATGCGGATCCTCATGGTCGGCGACATCGTGGGCAACCCCGGGCGCAGCGCCTTTGCCAGGACCGTCACGCGGATGCGGGCCGACAAGGCCGTGGACGTGGTGGTGGCCAATGCGGAGAATGCCGCGGGCGGCAAGGGCATCACGCGCCCCATGGCCGAGGAGCTCTTCGCGGCCGGGGCCGATGTGATCACGCTGGGCGATCACGCCTGGGACCAGCGCGAGTTTGTCAACGACATCAAGTCGTTTCCCGCCGTGGTGCGGCCCGCCAACTTCGCCCCCGGCGCCCCGGGCCGGGGCTTCCACACGTTCGAGAAGAACGGCGTCCGCGTGACGGTCCTGGTCCTGGTGGGGCGCGTGTTCATGAACCCGTACGACTGCCCGTTCCGGACCGCCGACGCCATCCTGACCCGCGAGCCGAACCTGGGGCGGATCATCCTGGTGGACATGCACGGCGAGGCGACCTCCGAGAAGATCGCCATGAGCCGGCACCTGGACGGCCGCGTCACGGCGGTCTGCGGCACCCACACGCACGTGCAGACGGCGGATGAGCGGATCATGCCCGGCGGCACGGCGGCCATCACGGACCTGGGCATGACGGGGCCGAAGGATTCGGTGATCGGCCGCGCGGCGGACGCCGTGATGAGGACGTTCCTCACCGGCATGCCGTCCAAGTTCGAGGTCGGCACCGGGGATGTGGAGCTGGACGGCGCGATGCTGGAAGTGGACGAGCTGACCGGCCGGTGCCGGAGCATCAAGCGCGTCCGGGAAAAGCTGGCGAAGTAGCCGGCGGGGCCGCAACAGGGAGCGTCATGGACGATCTGTTCGAGAACACCGCGCGCCGGGCCGAGCCCCCGGCGCGGACCGTCACGCAGCTGACGCGGCTGATCCGGATGTCGCTCGAGGGCGCTTTCCCCGACGTGCGCGTGGAGGGCGAGGTGTCGAACCTGCGCATCCCGGCCTCGGGCCACTGCTATTTCACGCTGAAGGACGAGAACGCCCAGATCCAGGCGGTCGTCTGGAAAACCGCCCTGCGCGGCCCGCGGGTGAAGCCCGAGGAGGGCATGGCCCTCCGCCTGACGGGCTCGGTGACGGTTTTCGAAAAGGGCGGCCAGTACCAGTTGTTGGTGCGGCAGGCGGAGCTGCGCGACGCCAAGGGCGACCTGCTCCGGCGCTTCGAGGCGCTCAAGGCCCGGCTCCAGGCGGAGGGGCTTTTCGAGGCGGCCCGCAAGCGGCCGCTCCCCCTGCTGCCGCGGCATATCGCGGTGGTGACCTCGCCCACCGGCGCGGCGATCCGCGACATCCTGAAGGTCTTCGACCGCCGGTTTCCCAACCTGCACATCGCCGTCGCGCCGGCCCGGGTGCAGGGCGAGGGCGCGGCCCGGGACATCGCGTCCTGGATCGGCCGGCTGAACGCCATGGGCGGGTTCGACCTGCTGATCGTGGGCCGGGGCGGCGGCAGCATCGAGGATCTGTGGTGCTTCAACGAGGAGGAGGTGGCGCGGGCGGTGGCGGCCTCGCGCATCCCGGTGATCTCGGCCGTGGGCCATGAGACCGATTTCACGATCTGCGATTTTGTGGCGGATGTCCGGGCGCCCACGCCCTCGGCCGCGGCCGAGATGGCGGTGGGCACCAAGGAGGGCCTGGAGGCGGCGCTGGCGGCCTTCTCGCGGCGCCTGCTCGCCGGCGTGGCGCGCCGGCGGGTCTGGGCCTCGGAGGTGGAGATCCTGGCGCAGGGGCTGGGCGCGGGCTTGCGGGAGGGGCTGGGCGCGGCCCGCCGGAGGCTCGGGAACGCCGCCGGCAGCCACGGGGTCCGGGAGCCGCTCCAGTTCGTGCGCCAGGGCCGCGCGCGGCTGGCCCGCTGGCAGGCGGGGCTGTCCCGCGCGGTGGAGGGGCGGGCGCGGAGCGCGGAGCAGCAGCTGGACGCCCTGTCGGCCCGGCT
>CAIKKV010000681.1 GCA_903828035.1 uncultured bacterium | reverse complement strand
CGCCCGCAACAGCCGCTCCACTTTGGACTGCAATGCGGCATCCGGACCGCAGGCATGTTGAACGTATTCAGCTCGCTTTTCAACAGTATCAAGTTCCAGGGCTTGATGGAAGATCGCTTCGGCATCGGACAGTTTCATAGGTTTCATTATTCATTGTTCCACCCTATAACACGCCATCGAAGCGGAAAAAGGACCACCCTGCAGTGTCTTTTTTCTGAAATCACGACTTCAACTCGTCGTATAGCCAGGCTCGCGCAAAGGTCCAATGCCGTTTCGCCGTCGTGGGCGAAATGCCGAGAATCTCAGCGGCCTCGGGAATCCCCAGGCCGACAAAGAACCGCAGTTTGACGAGTTCGGCTTTGAGTGCGTCCTCGGCGGCGAGTTTCGCCAGGGCGTCATGCACCCGGAGGAGTTCGTCGGGGCCCGTCTCGATTGCGATGTCGATCTCGTCGAGGCTCAGACGCTCCTGCGGGCCGCCACGTTTGAGCCGCTGTTTGCGGCGCGCCTGGTCCACCAAAATCCGGCGCATGGCCTCCGCGGCGGCGGTGAAGAAATGCCGGCGGTTTTCCCAACGATGGTTTTCCCTGGAGATTCGCAACCAGGCTTCGTGAACCAATGCGGTGGCCTGCAACGTTTGCCCCGCCGGTTGCAGGGACATCTTGGAAGCGGCTAGGCGGCGCAACTCTTCATAAACCAACGGCAGCAGCTTCTCAGCGACATGTGGACCCCCTTCCTCGATGGCGTTCAACAACTGCGTGACCTCGGCGGACATGGCCCGAAAGTATGCAGCCCGGCGCAGGTCGTCAAGCCCGCCGGTTTTCGCGGTCTAGTCTGTTTAATGTCCAAGCCGGTTTCATAATTCACAAAGAGAGGATTCGAGGAGAATGAGAGGCGCTTGCGAAGGGCATGGCGCCCAACATTAGCGAAGGGTTCAATGACTTATGATGCTCGTGTCGGCGGTTGGCTCCCACTATTGCGCCTTTTTCATCACCTCGGCCAATGTCACCGGCTTTCCGCCCTGGCGTTTGCTTTCGTCGGCGGCCTCCATGAAGGCGAACAGTTCGAGGGTTTCCTCGGCTGGTACGGGAGCGACGCGGGTCTGGAAGAATTTGACGATTTCCGCCACCAGCGGAACATAGCCGTCAAAGGAGCCGACGGGGGACTCGCCTTTCTCGCCTTTGGCCATGCCGGCGTAATTGTCGCTCTCGCGGAAGGTTCCGGTGCGCCCGCCTTTCCAGGTGCCGACGACCTCGATTTTGCCTTGGGCCGTGGTGAGGCGTTCGACGCGCTCACAGCCAACGCCCATGACGGTGAAGAGGGATTCGCATCCGTGGACTCCATACCAGAAAAGATCGGGATGCGTTTTCTCCACATGCGCCGGGCTTGTTGTCTCGGCGCTCAGAACCTGGCCAATGCTGCCGTGACGAACAGCCTGGGAGTTCTTGGCGAATCGCAGCGACGAGGAGCTGAAAATGGGAACGTTTGCCTCTTTGGCCAGGCGGAATATTTCGATGGCGTCACGCAGGGTGCCGGCGAGGGGTTTGTCGATATAGAGCGGTTTCCTGGCAGCGATGACGATGCGGGCCTGGGCAAGATGGGGGCGCCCGTCCACGCTCTCGATCAGCACGGCATCGACTTCATCGCATACCTGCTGGATGGTGTCGCAGATTTTGACTCCGTATTTATCTCTTAGCGTTGCGGTGTATCCCTCCACACGGCTTATGCTCGAATCGATATCGGCGCTGCCGCCTTTGAAGGCTGCCACCACTTTGGCGCCGGGCACATGGTCTTTGGCGGCGCGATTGTTGAGCACCTCGGCGAATGCCGTGACGTGCGAGGTGTCCAGACCGATCATGCCGAGCCGGATGTCATCGGCCAGAGCGGTGGTGGAAACGGCGCTGAGAAGCCCAGCGAGGAGCAGAAGTCTTAAGGGGTTCATTTTGGAGTGTGGGTTGAGCGTTTTCATGTCATGGCTTGTTGAGCGATCATCCCGGCAGCCGGTAGGGCGCCCGGTAGGAGTAGCTCAGTTTTTTATTGGCGGTTTCGTTGCCGGTGAACTGTTCCTTCGCGGCGTCCCACTGAAGGAGCGACTGTGTTTGCAGCGCAATGTTGGCGACGATGGCGGCGGATGTGCAGCGATGCCCGAATTCCACGTCGCAAGAAGGGGTCTTCCTGCTGCGGACGCAATCGAGAAAATTGCGGGCATGATCGGCGTCGAGCAGGTTTCCCTTGGCCTGTTTGGCTTCGATTTCCGCCATAGCCCCATTGCGATAGGCCCGTTCCCTCTGCCGGTCCAGCGGGGTGCGCGCCGCAAACTCGTTTGGAGTGATGACCTCGGGAACAATGTCGTAGCCGTCCGTTCGGAAATAGAGCGTGCCTTTTGTGCCGCGGAATTCGATCTCGCATGGGCGGGCCGCGCCCGGCGCTCCTGTGGCGTTAAACTGCGAGAAGGTGACCAGCGTGTTGCCTGGGTAATGCCAGACGGCCTCCATTGTGTCGGGGATTTCGCGATTGTCGTAGCTGGCAAACTTCCCACCCATAGCCATGACAGATAGCGGAGCGTCCACCCCGAGTGAACGATGAATTTGCGCTATATAATGGACGCCAAAATTGGTCATTTGCCCACCCGAATAATCGTAGAACCACCGGAACCGGTAAAATGTCCGGTTTTTGTTGTGCCGGCGCATTGGGGCCGGGCCCAGCCACGCATCCCAGTCGAAGCCAGTCGGCGGCTCCTCGTCTGGCGTGCTGCCAATGCCCTTGGGCCATTCGTTCTGGACATGAAAACAGCGGACTGCCGTCACTTTGCCGATGCCCCCGTTGCGGACCGTCTCCGCGGCTTCTCGGCAAAAATCGCTTGAAAGCCGCTGGATCCCAACTTGAACCACGCGGTTGTATTCGCGGGCGGCCTTCACCATCGCCCGGCCCTCGGCGATGCAGAGTGAAAGCGGTTTCTCGCAATAGACATCCTTGCCCGCCTGGCAGGCGTGGATCATTTGCAGGGCGTGCCAGTGGTCGGGGGTG
>CAIKKV010000680.1 GCA_903828035.1 uncultured bacterium | reverse complement strand
TTTTTTCATGATCGAACTCCCTGCACAAGAGGCGGTAGCGGCAAACGAACTCAAAATAAAAAATCAACCCCGCCCTAACCAAGGGCATGCCGAGAACATAATAAATAGTACTAATCCTTAAACATTCGCACAATGAGTATTTCTTATAAAAATAGGGTTATTTTTGCAATCCCGGAGTCGTCTTATCGGAGGTCGAGCCGGTCGCCGGTTCATCCCTCTGGCCCGGCCCGGACGCCGGAATGACAGAAACGAGCCTCTCCAGAAGCGCATCCGTGGCCTGGAGGCGACTGGAAAAGTTTCCATAAGGCTGATCCAGGGCGGGATTCCAGGTCCGCTCGCTCAAGGCCGGCACGCGGGAGCGCAGCACGGGCGTCTGGATCTCCCCACCCTGCTCCCAGGCGCATAGCTGCCCCCCCACCACCAGGGGGGTCGCCTTCAGCACAAGCCGGTCAAACACCTGCGGATTCCAGTTATAGATCGTCTCCGGCGTGTATTTCCCCGTCTGCCCGTTGGTCCCGCCAGGCTGACTGAAGGTCTCCCACGTCTGGTTCACCACATACAGCGGGTTCCAGGTGGCGTTGACCACCTCAAAGCCGTTGCTGACAAAGTTCCGGGCATCGTTGGCCTTGTTCCTCCAGGCCATGACCAGGATATTGGACGGAATCGTCACCTGCTCGCTGCCGGGCGGCTTGACGCCGTCGCCCCAGATAATCGTCCGCTTGCCGTGCTTCCGGACCGTCGTGTCCATCTCCCGGACGAAATAGCAGAATAGCTCATAGGGCGAGCTGAGGTTGTGTTCGGCGGTAAAGGCGGGGTAGTTGGACGACACCAGCGCCCGCTTCATATTCGCCTCATCCGCCCCGATATGGAAGTAGGGCGAGCTCTTGAACACCTCGCACATCTCCCCCACCAGGACGTCCAGCCCCTGATAGGCGTGCGGATTAGCCATGTCCACGATGCCCATGTGGGCGTTTTCCTTCTTATCCTCGAACGCATCGAACACCTTGGGGTACGGGATGCGCAGCTGGTCGCTGTGGCCGACCGTTTCAAGCTCCGGAATGATCGTGACGCCGCGCGCATCGGCGAAGGCGACCAGATCCTTGAGCTCCTCAAGGGTATACACCCTGGGAATCGGCCCCCGGAACCCCTTGTTGGTCGAGCCCAGTTTCGGAAACGCCGTTGAAGGGAAGGTCCAGGCCTGGTCGTCCGTGAGATGCAGCTGGAGGTACCGGATCTTGTACAGGCGGCACATCACCACCACCCGCTTGAGCGCGCCGATCGAGTTGTAGCGCCGGGCCACGTCAATCAGCACCCCGCGATAGCCCAGCTGCGGCTCATCGGCCACGGTCATCCGGGGCAGGCGCCACTGCCCATTGGTGCTCTCGAGCGCCTGAAGCAAGGTGACCGTTCCCCACGCCACGCCGCCGTAGGTTCGCCCCTCGACAAGTATGCCGCCGGAACCCACCGTCAGCCGGTACCCTTCCGCCGCCGGAACATTGGCGGCCAGGCGAAGCGTAATATCCCCTTTTCCGGCAGCGCCATTCCCGACAGTCAGCGGATGCGCGGTGATCAGTCCGATTTCTTCCGCCAGCACGCCGGCCAGGGGAGCCAGCTCCGCATTCTGCGCGACGATCCGGGCGCCGGGTGCGAGCGTTTCGTAGCCGGGCTCCAGGCGGATGGCCTTCGGCCAGGGAACCAGCGACGGAGACGGCACGGCTTCTTCGGCCCGGCCAGCCACTCCCGTCAACAGCAGCAGGCTCCCGAGGGCAAGCCGGCGGATAACGGCAAAACACATATTACGCCCCTTCTTGTTTCAGCCGATCGCGGACGGCGGCAAAGGCATCCATGGCCTTGTCGATATCCTCCGGCCGGTGGGCGGCCGAGATCTGGACGCGGATGCGGGCCTTGCCTTCCGGCACCACGGGATAGCTGAACCCAATCACATAGATGCCCTCCTCCAGCATCAGGGCGGCCATCTTCGCGGCCAGCGCCGCCTCGCCCAGCATCAGGGGCACGATGGGCGTATCGCCACGCCCGATGGCAAAGCCCCGCCGGGCCATGCCCTGGCGGAACCGCTGCGTGTTGGCGTGGAGCCGGTCGCGCAAAACCGTGGACTCCGACAGGATGTCGAGCACGGCCAGGGTCGCCCCGGCGATCGCCGGGGCGAGGCTGTTGGAAAACAGGTAGGGCCGGCTGCGCTGGCGCAGCAGCTGGATGATCTCGCGGCGGCCGGAGGTGTAGCCGCCCGAGGCGCCGCCCAGCGCCTTGCCGAACGTGCCGGTGAGAATGTCGACCCTGCCCGTCACGCCCTCGTGCTCGTGCGTGCCGCGCCCCGTGGCGCCCATGAAGCCCGTGGCATGCGAGTCATCCACCATGACCGCGGCGTCGTACCGCTCCGCCAGGTCGCAGATCGCCTTCAGCGGCGCGACCGTGCCGTCCATGGAAAACACGCCGTCCGTGGCGATCAGCCGCAGGCGCGCGTCGCCGGCCTCCCGGAGCCGGGCCTCCAGCTCGCCCAGGTCGCAGTGCTTGTAACGCAGCCGCCGGGCCTTGCAGAGGCGGACGCCGTCAATGATGCTGGCGTGGTTCAGCTCATCGCTGATGATGGCATCCTCGGCCCCCAGCAGCGTCTCGAACAGTCCGCCGTTGGCGTCGAAGCAGGAGCCGTACAGGATCGTCTCCTCCGTCCCGAGGAACCGCGAGACGGCCGCCTCCAGCTGCACATGAAGCTCCTGCGTGCCGCAGATGAACCGGACGCTGGACAGCCCGTAGCCCCAGCGGTCGCAGGCGGCCTTGGCCGCGGCGATCACCCGCGGATCGCTGGAAAGCCCCAGGTAGTTGTTCGCGCAGAAGTTCAGCACCTCGCGCCCGCCGACCACCGCGATGCGCGCGCCCTGCGGGGTCGCCAGCACCCGCTCCTTCTTGGCCAGACCGGCGGCCGCAATCAGGCCCAGCTGCTCCGTTACATGCCGCTTCATCGAATCATACATGGGGACAACCTCGGAAGTCAG
Source organism: uncultured bacterium (assembly GCA_903828035.1). Next base: position 11,553 of record CAIKKV010000680.1, on the reverse strand, counting down.
GGTTCAGGGCGCCGTCGCCCAGTCGAGAACGATCTTGCCCGAGTTTCCTGAGCGCATGGTTTCGAACGCGGCCTCGAACTCGGCGACGGGAAAGCGGTGCGTGATGACCGGGGTGATGTCGAGCCCGCACTGGATCATCATGGTCATCTTGTACCAGGTCTCGTACATCTCGCGGCCGTAGATGCCCTTGATCGTCAGGCTGTTGAAAACGACCTTGTTCCAGTCGATCTCGGTCTGGGGCAGGATGCCCAGCAGCGCGATCTTGCCGCCGTGGCACATGCTGTCGATCATGCCGCGGAACGCCGCCGGATGGCCGGACATCTCCATCCCGACATCGAAGCCCTCCTTCATGCCCAGCGCCTTCTGCACGTCGGCCAGGGTCTCGCCCTTGCTCACGTCCAGCGCCACCGTGGCCCCCATCTTCCGGGCCAGCTCCAGGCGGTAGGGCTGCACGTCGGTCACCACCACGTTCCGCGCGGAGCAGTGGCGGGCGATGGCGGTGGCCATCAGCCCGATGGGCCCGGCGCCGGTGATCAGCACATCCTCCCCCAGCAGGTCGAAGGAGAGCGCCGTGTGGGTGGCGTTCCCCAGCGGGTCGAAGCAGCTGAGCACCTCGAGGGGGATGCGCGGGTCGGCCGGCCAGACGTTGGCCACGGGAATCGCGATGAACTCGGCAAAGGCCCCGGCGCGGTTCACGCCCACGCCCGAGGTGTTGGGGCAGAGATGCCGGCGGCCGGCCAGGCAGTTGCGGCAGCGGCCGCAGACCACGTGGCCCTCCCCGCTGACGAGGTCGCCGGCCTTGTAGTCATGCACGTTGCCGCCCACGCGCTCGACGAGGCCCACAAACTCGTGCCCCGCGACCAGGCCCGGCACGATGGTCTTCCGGGCCCAGGCGTCCCAGTTCCAGATGTGCACATCGGTTCCGCAGATGCTCGTCTTCAGCACCCGGATCAGCACGTCGTTGATCCCGATTTCGGGGACAGGAACGTCCTCCATCCACAGCCCGACTTCCGCCTTCCGCTTGACCAGCGCCTTCATGACCCGCTCCTTTCCAGCCGACAAACCACATCCTGCCCGGCCCAGGGCGCCGTGAACACCCGAAGCGCCCCGCCCGGAACCGTGCCGCCTGAAACACGGACGCCGTCCCGCGCCCGGAACCACTCCACCTGGAACGGTCCTGGCGCACCCGACAGGTCCAGCTCGAACGAGGCGGTGCGACCGGCGTCGATATCCACGCCCGCGCCCTCTCCGGTCCCGTTCGGATGGTAAACAATAAACTCCTCCATGCCCCGATTGCAAGCCTGCGGGCGATTCTTTCCGGTTGAGGCCGGATCGCGCGCCCGCTTATCATTGTAAGAGAACAGGGCCAGGTCAATGCCCCGGCTTTCAAAATACGACCCTATGAACGCGACGGAATCAAGCCCCGTAAAACCGGTGAGCGCGTACGGAGTGGTTGAATCCCAATCCCCGCCATAGCAGGCCGATCCGCCCGAGAGAATCCACGCCCACATCAGGCGCCTGAAGAAATACCGGGGATGCGCCGGAGGCAGGTAGGTCTCATACCGGTCCTCGCCGCACCACGTGAACTTTCCAGGGGCGGCGGGGCGGTCCGCCTCGTCCGCGCCGAGGGCGTCCTTCGTTTCATGATGCAGGAAGGTGGTCCACGCCCGATCCGCAAACGGCGCGCCCTTACCCCGGCGCGCCCCCGTTCCGCGCAAATGGCCGTAGCCGTCGTGCGCCTCCAGGAAAGCGGCGACCGTCGCGGCCACCGCGGTGTCGCCGGTGTTGGCGGCCGGATAGGCCGAGTCGTTCATGATCTGCCAGGTGATCGTGGGAAAAGCCCCGAAGCGGGCCACCACCTGCTGCAGCCATCCGGTTTTGGCGGCGGTCGAAAACGACGCCCATTTATTCGAGGCGTTTTCCGGGAAGAGAATGTATTGCAAATAGACGCCGGGATACTGGGTGAACAGGTTCTTCACCTTGGCGTCATCCGCTTGCAGCGACGCGAGATTCGGCCGGCCCTCGGCGTCAAAATGGGAATCGTAGCGGCGGAGCTGGCCGAACGCGCTGCAGCGCAGGAAGTTCACGCCCCGCGCCCAGTCGTCCCGCACATAGTCCAGGTAATTGCTCGATCCGAGCAGGAAATAGGCGGTGTCCCCGATGGGGGCAAACCAGCGCCCGTCATCCGTTGCCAGGGCGCGGGGGTTGGCCGGATGGGGCTTCAGCAGGCCCCGGAGGGACGACTCCCCCGCGCGGAAGGAGCCGGTCTTTCCGTTCAGCCCCGGATCGCCCGCGCAGGACGAGGCCCACGACCAGGCGCCCGCCTCGCTCACGTACACCCGGGCCCTCCAGCTGTTCCCGCCGTCCCAGAACATCTCGACCGTCCGGCGGGCTCCCGACGGCGGCGTCACGGTCACCGTGGCGGCCGTGGCGAACGGATCCGCCGCTCCGCCGCTGCCGGTGAAGGCCAGCTCGTGCACGCCGAACCGGACGGCCGGATCGGGCGCGGTCGTGAAGGGCGCCGCCTGCAACATGCCGCCCAGGGCCAGGAGCAGCCCGAAACTGATAGTCGCGGCTAGCATCTGCTAATGCCCGGGCTTCCGCGCGGGCGCCTCCGGAGCGTCCCCGGCGAACAGGCTCTGATACGCCGCGAAGTCCACCGCGGGCTCCAGCGTCCCCTCGTCGGTCAGCTGCAGGGGTTTTCCGCCGGCATCGGCCAGCCGGACCGTCATATGGAACCAGCCGGCCTTGTTCCACGCTTCCACCAGCAGGATGTTTTCGCCCGCCTTCAGCGTCGCCTCGGAAACCTTCAACTCCGGCCCTTCGCTGCGATCGGAAAGGACGAGCTCGCCGTTCACCCACACGCGCAGGGTGTCGTTGGCCGCGCCCAGCACCTGGATCGCCCGGGGCTCGCCGGAGCGGATGACGCGCAGCGCATAGACGGCGGTGTTCGCGGCGCCCTTGTCGCGCGCGAAGGGCCGCACGTCGACCTGGTTGGCGGACCCCTTTTCCAGGCGCCCCGTCGCCGTGGCCGCTTCGATGGCTTTCCGCTGGCCGTCCGTCAGGCTCGGGAACGCGTTCGAGCCCTCCCACCGCACCGCCCCGGGCGCGAACTGCCAGTTCCGGATGCAGGCCGACGTCAGCAGCGACCCCAGGTCGTTGCAGATCGTGTAATGGCCCTCGGCGTCGACGACCCGGGCGGAGATGCCGCGGATCGCCTTGCAGTTCGCCAGGACATTCGAGGCGGCGATCCGGATTTCCTCCGGCGCGGGCTTGTCGTAGCCGGCCTCCACGAACCATCGGGCGTGGGGGCCGTCCCCGTACCATTTTTCCGGGGCGATGAAGCGGACGCCATAATCGCTCCGGAAGACAAACTCGCCCCGGGGCGGATCGATGTCCACCGAGACGGTGTTCTTCTCTTTCCAGTCCCGCTTGTCGAGCGCCATGAACCGGGTGGGCGCCAGCGCGGCGGCGGTGATCCGGGACAGGCGGGTGCGGCCGGTATCGGCGAACCGCTCGGTTGTTTTCCGCTTGGCGGTGGGCGGCTCCGCGAACGTGAAATAGCGGTTGAACTGGTCGTAGCCGGTGGCCATCACGCCGTTGCCGTCGGCGCAGTGGGGCACATAGTAGGCGTGGATGAGCTCGTGCAGCGAGGCGCCCCACGTGTTGGCCGCGGTGGCCCAGATCCGCCCGCCCCGGTTATCGTCCGCATGGAAGCGCTCGCGGTCAATCGCCTCATCCTGCGTGAGCCGGGGAATCACCTCGCTCAGGCTGGACGGCCAGGTGTAGAAGATCGCCCCGCCGAAGAGGGAGACGTCGCCCACGTTCACCATGCCGTAGCAGGTGGCGTGGCCCGCGCCCGGCTGGTCCTTCGGGATATGCCGGCTGAACGCCACGCAGCCGAAATAGTTGCACGGCTTCTCCCCGACCGCGGCCGCGACCTCGCGCCCCACGGTTGACGCGATCGGATAACGGCCCAGCGTCTCGTACTCCGCCACCGGCCGGGCCGCCTTCACCACATGCACGATGACCTTGCCGGCCTCGTCGAACTCGAGATTGAAGGTTTTCCGGCCATACCCCGCGGCCTGCATCTGCTCGGCCACGAACGACTGGGCGCACTTGAGCATGGTGTCGTACTTGCCCCGGAAGTCGAAGGCGTCCTCCTTGAATGGGGTCTCATAGCGGGTGTTTCCATCGGCCGGCACAAAATAGAAGGCGCGGACGCGGTAGGGATTCGTCTGCGGCACATAGACGAGGGAGATCGCCGTTTCGCCGCCGCCCGCGCGCACCACGATGCGGTTCGTTCCGGGCACCAGCTCGGCCATGCCCTTGAACTGACCCTCGAACGCCGCGCCCCGGATCTCGCGCGTGTCGCGCCGGGAGGAGGTGTTGATCACCTGAACGGCGTTCGTCGCGCCGCCGTCCAGGGTGCCCCGCAGCAGCGCCACCGGATAGCGGAGGGTTTCCCCATCCGTGTAATTGGTCACCGCAGGCCCGCCCTGCGCCACGGCGGCGATTCCCAGCATACCCGCAAGCCAGCAACCCGCTCTCTTGATCTTCATGGGTCAAGAATACGCCCCCGCGCCGGTTGCGTTCAAGAGCTATTTTAGTTCAATAATACGTTTTTTTTTGCAATCCCCGAAAATCTCTGTTAACGTCCTGCGCATAAAGGATTTTGCATGAACAAGCGGAAAAAAGTGGCCCTCGTGCTCACCCTGGGCACTCCCTACATTGAACGGCTGACCCGGGGAATCATGGACTACGCGGCCGAGCACGGCTCCTGGACCTTCGTGCTGGGCTCGGAGCTGCGCGATCCAACCGTGGCCGGGCTGGCCGACTGGGACGGCCAGGGCGCCTTCGCGATGCTCGACCGCACCAACGCGCAGGCGGTGCAACAGCTCCGGTTCCCCCTGGTGAACCTCTCCTCCTCGCTGCAGGACAGCCGGACGCCCCGGGTGAGGGTCGATGAGCGGACCTGCGGCGTGATGGCCGCCCAGCACCTGGTCGCCTGCGGCTTCAGCCGCTTCGCCTACTACGGCTTCGCCCCCGCCTGGTACTCCGCGGAGCGCGGCAAGGGCTTCTCCGACACGCTTGAAGCGGCCGGCCACACCTGCCTCTCCGCCGCCTCGGCCACCAGCCTGGACGGACGGGACCGCGGCAAGGACGAATGGAAAAAGCTCGAAGCCTGGCTGCGGACCATCCCGCCGCCCTTCGGGCTTATGGCCTGCTCGGACCAGTGGGCCGTGGCCGCCATGGAGGCGTGCCATGAAATCGGCCTCAAGGTGCCCGACGACGTGGCCATCATCGGGGTGAACAACGACGAGATCACCTGCGAATACTGCCGGCCCAAGCTGACCAGCGTGATCCGGCCGGACCACGAGATCGGCTACCAGGCCGCGGCCCTGCTGGACCAGCTGATGGCCGGCAAAGCGCCGCGCCAGATGGAGCGGGTGCTCGCCCCCGTGGGGGTGGAGAAGCGCGGATCGACGGATGTCCTGGCCGCCGAGAACGACTATGTCCGGAAGGCGGCCCTCTTCATCCGCGAACACGTGGGCGAGGGCATCGGCGTCCAGGAGGTCCTCGATCATGCCTCCGGCTCCCGCCGGCTTCTCGAATACCGGTTCCGGGAACACCTCGGCCGCACCCCCTACCAGTATATCTGCGAAATCCGGGTCGAGCGGGCCAAGCAGCTGCTGGAAACGCCCGGAAAAATGCGGCTCAAGGAAATCAGCCAGGCCTGCGGCTTCCACGACCTGCAGCGCTTCCGCCTCGTGTTCGAACGCCTCGCGGGCCTCTCCCCCCGCCAGTACCGGATCAAGGCCGTGGCGAACCCGCCCCTCCCGAATGGCGGAGCCCCGGCCCCGGATTCGTGACGCATGGATGGGCTCGGACTGAAGCTGCCGTTTTTCGGCGCGCAAGGGACTGCCCTGAGCACGCCGAAGGGTCCCCTGGCCGCCGCCAGGCAAAAAGCTATTATCGTCTTCACCGTCACTTGACGATATCCGTCCCCGTATACCAATAAGTCCGCTGCAACGTGAGGCCGGGCAGGGCCTTGCCGTCCGCTCCGAACAGCTTCGCCCGCACAATCACCACCGGCGCCTGCTTGTCGAATCGCTTGCTGGCGCGGCTGAACAAAATCCCCTGCACCTTGCAATCCTTCTGGGTCAGCAGGAGCGGCTTGGCATACGCCGCGTCGGCCGCCGCGGGATCCTTGCCGTTCAGCGTATAGCGGATGGTCCCCGGCCCCGCCGCCGACAACGAGACGGTGAGCGGTCCCTTGAACTTCTCGACATCGCCCTCCTTCTCCCCGCTCAGCCCCTCTTCCTTCACGACAATTTCAGCGCCCTTGTACCAGAAGTTCCGGCTCGTGGTGACATCCCCCATCGCATTGCCCTTCTCATCGAAAAGGCGGGCATTCAGGGTGCAGGTATACCCTTCCGCCATGTGCCGCCCCATCCGGCGGTTATAAAAGAGTTTTTCGGAGTGCGTGTCCGCCTCGCCGATCGTGATCGGCCCCTTGTATTCGCGGGATTGGCCATCCGGCTCCTTCCCGTCCACCGTGTAGCGGATGCGCCCGATCGGCGGCGCGCTCATGGTGATCGTCACGGGCTTCACGAAAAACTCGTAGCCGCCCTCCTGCTCCCCGGTCAGGCCGTCCGCCCGGAGGCTGATCATGGCGAGCACCCTGTCGAGCAGGGCGTCCGCCCGCGCCGCCCGCGGCAGGTAGTCGGCGTAGGCCTTCCCCAGCGCCGGGTTCCAGGTGCGCTCGCTCAAAACAGGAACACGCGCGCGCGTGCTGGGCAGCTCCACCTCGGCCCGCTGCTCCCACGCGCAGATCTGCGCGCCGATCACGGGGTCAGCCTCCTTGAGCTGGATGTGGCACCGGGTGTTGACGTGATGCTCCCAGAGCCACATGTTCCAGCTGTCATAGATGTAGGCGGGATCCCACTTCCGGCCGCCCACGACATAGAGCGGCTTCCAGGCGGTGTTGATCACGCTGAACCCGTGCTTCACCAGCTTGTCCGCCGGGTTGAACTGCGACTCATACGGCATCACGACGATGTCTTTCGGCAGCCCGCCGCCGTCCCCTCCAAACCCTTCCCAGCAGATCGTCTTCTTGCCGTTCTTCTTCACGATCGCGTCCATACGGCTCAGGTAATAATTCAAGGGCCCGGTCTTGATTCCGTTCTTCTCCCGGAACGCATTCTCCTCGGGCGTTTTGCCGAGATGGCCGAAGGATCCTTCATCGCCCCCCAGGTGAATGTAGGGAGACGACTTGAAGACCGCGGCGACTTCCCCAAACAGGACCGCGAGCCCCTCGTAGGTCTTCTCGTTCCAGACATCGATCGTATTCCCGCGCCCCCACACCGTGCGAAGCGGGCCCGCATGAGCCCCGGGCCCCGACACTTCCGGCACCAGCGTCACCCCGCGCTCATCGGCATACTTCACGAGGCCGGTGATCTCCTCCAGCGTGTAGGTCGTCGGCTTGCCCTTCCTCTCGGTGGCCAGCTGCGGGAACGCCTTGGACGGAAACGCCATGACATTCCCCTCGGTGTTGTCGTTGAGATGAAGCTGCATGTAGTTGATCTTGTACAGGCGGCACATCTCGATGAGGGGGCGCATGGCCTCCACGGGATGCCACTGGCGGCCCACGTCGATCAGCAGCCCGCGATAGGACGCCACGGGCTGATCCTCGACGGTGAGCCGGGGGATTCGCAATGCCCCGTCCGCGCTTTCGATCGACTGAAGCAGCGTCACCGTGCCCCAGGCCACGCCGCGGTAGGTGCGCCCCTCCACCGTGATGCCCGACGCCCCGGCGGTCAGCCGATAGCCCTCGTCCGCCTTGACGCTGTCGCTCATCCGCAGCGCGATGTCGCCCGGCCCGCCGGGCCCGATGGCCACCGGCACGCGCACGGCGGTGCTGAGGTAAATCTCCCCGGCCAGCACCCGGGCCAGCGGCTCAAGCGCGGCGCCCTGGGCCATGATGCGTCCCACGGATATCCGTTCCGCCGGACCGGCCAGGGTCACCTTCTGCGGCCAGGGAACCAGGGCGGGAATCGATTCCGCCGCCGCCATGGCGGCCAGGCAACTTGCGAAAATTAATGCTGCAATCCGCTTCATCTTCATCCGACCATCCTTTGCCATTCCCAATCCGTCTTACGGCTTGACGATCACCCGGTAAAATCCAGCGGTCGCCTGCTCCACCGAAACCGTCCGGCACATCGTGCCGCCGGCGGCCGTCAAGTTCGACTCAGCCGTGTTCCTGAAACCGACAGCCAGGTTCGTGGAAGACTGGATCGCATAGGTCTTGCCCGACACGCTCTGCCACTGGAGCACCAGCCCCCCGGCGCCGGACCGGTCCAGCTGCATCATGCGCAGCACGGAGGCGTCGTTCGTGGGATCCGTCCCCGCCCAATACTCCTGCAGATTGCTGAGCCCGTCATGGTCGAAATCATCTCCCGAGCCGCCAGACGGACGGTTGGTGCCGCCGAAGTGGGCCGTCTCCCACACATCCGGCATGCCGTTTCCATTCACGTCCGGATTGCCCGCGCCCGCCGCCTGCCCGACCGCCGCCTGCCAGGTGGTGGCAAGGCGGATATTATCGAGATACATCAAATACGCACCCGTGTTGTTATTGCCCCGGAGAGTGATTCCGGTGATGGCGGCAACGGTTTGGATGTTAGCCGCAGTTGCCGGCAACCATGTTCCCGCATCCGCGTTCAGATCGGGGTTGACATAACATGTCAACATTTCGCTGCCTGCCGCATACTCAATTTTAATGACGAAAAGTTGAACATTTTTTGTGGCGGCAACAACCGTCGTGCCGAAGAACTGATAGTAAGGCGCGGCGCCCGCTGTGGCTGCGTTCATGGTGATCAGTGTGCCCGTGGCGCCATTCAGGGTGAGGGTCTGCGGAGAATTCTTGATTCCATCGGACTGCATGGCGAACGCCAGCCAATACGTCGTATCGTTGGATACGGTATAAGGCCCAAACGATCTGCTATTTTGCGGTGTGGTGCTGCTCATCCCAAATGACATCTTGTTTCCGGTCCCTATCCCGTCAATGTTGCCGGCCGCGATGGTGGTGACCGTATTGGGCCGGTTGGCGACCCAGTTTGCGGTCCAACCTATGCCGCCACTCAGGCCATTAATGGCAACGCTTGTCGTGTAACTATTGAATGTCTCTTCCACCAACGCCCCCGAGACAACCGCCGCCGCCAGCGTCGTCGCGCCGGCGCTCGCGCTCGCCGCCGAGACGTTACCCGTGGCATCGCGCGCCTTCACGGTGTAGCTGTACGCCGTGGAGGCGGCCAGCCCCGTGTCCGTATAGTTGGTCGTCGCCGGACTGGCCACCTTCGAGGCTCCGCGATAGACCTCGTAGCCGGCGACACCCACATTGTCGGTCGAGGCATTCCAGGTAAGTCCGATCGAACTGGAGGAAAGCGCGGTGGCCGCGAGGTTCTGCGGAATCGTGGGCGCCTCGCCATCCGGCGTGGGCGGGTTGTTCGTCGGCGCTTCAGACAGCCCCGCCGCCGCCATCCACGTCGAGCCGATGCGGAACTCGTCCATGCGGATGTCCTCATTCGTCGTGGCGGTGCTGGCGCGACCGCCGCGATAATTAAAGCCAATCAATCCTCCGTTCGCGTAGAGGTTGCTTTTCGACACCCCCGTCCACGTGGCGGAATCGGCGGCCAGGTTGGGATCCACATACGCCGTTAGGGTCTCGGGGTTCGCATCGCCCGACATCGCCATTTTCATCAGCACCAGGTGCGGCGTGAAATTCGTGTCGCCCGTGAACAGCGTGGTAGCGCCGAACTTGAATGGCGTCGGCACGCTATCCGCCGCTGTCGCGAACAGCGTCGCATTGGAGGCGCCTGCCGCATCAGTCGTCAAGCCGGTGAACGACCACGCGGCCGCCGCCTTGGAGTTGCAGAGGGCCATCACCACTCCAATCCAAATCGTCTGCCCCCCATCGGCCACCAGCGTCTCGAAGCTGCGGTCCAGGTTCTCGTAGACCGTGCCGTTGCCCTTGGTCCAGAACTTCATGGAATGGCCGCTCGCGCCCATTCCCGCATAGGCGAGACTGCCGGACTCGATCGTGGCCGGATAGAGGCTGTTGTACCCGACGACCCACGCGCCCCCCCAGCCCGTGCCGCCATTGAGGCCGTTCAAGTTGCTTCCGGCCGCATATTCAAATGACTCCCCCACCAGCAGCGGCAGGGGATCCCGCGTGGTCGCGCTCGCCACGGCGCTGGTCGCCGATTCGTTGCCCGCCTCATCGACGGCCGATACGTTATACCGGTACAACGTCGAGGCATTCAGTCCCGTGTCCAGCGTGTTCGTGGTGGTCACCGAGTCCACCACCGCGCCGTCCCGGTAAATGTTGTACCGCGCCACGCCGCGGTTGTCCGCCGAGGCCGACCACTGAAGCAGGATGGAGCCGCTCGAGGCCGCGGTCGCCACAAGGTTCGATGGAACCGACGGCGCGCTGATATCCGGATCGAACGTCGTGGCGCTGGCGGCCGTGCTTAACGCGGAGTGGTTGGTCGCCGCATCCGTCGCCATGACCGTATAGCTGTACAGGGTCGAGGGCGTCAGGCCCGTATCCAGGTAATTCGTTCCGGCCACGGTGGTCACGTTGCTGCCATCGCGGTACACGTCGTACGCCGTCACCCCCACATTGTCCGTTGCGGGAAACCAGGTGAGCCGAATGGACTGGGTCGACTGGGCCGCCGCCACCACGTTCGATGGCGCGGACGGCGGCGTCAGGTCCGGCGCAAAGGTCGTGGCGCTGGCCGTGTCGCTGAGGGCGGAAAGGTTGGTCGCCGCGTCATAGGCCCTGACGGCGTAGCTATACAGCGTCGAGGCGGAGAGGCCCGCGTCCGTATAATTCGTCCCGGTCGCCGTACCGGCGAGCCCGCCGTTCCGGAACACCTGGTAGCCCGCCACGCCCCAGTTGTCCGACGAGGCCCGCCACGCGACCCGGATGGAATGGGTGGATATCGCCTGCGCCACGACGTTCGAGGGGGTGGTGGGCGCCTGCGTGTCCGGGTCCGGGGGCGTGCCGCTGACCGGGTCGCTGAGGAGCGACTTGTTGTCCGAGTGATCGAACGCCTGCACGGTGTAGGACGCCGTGGTGTTGGTGTTGATGTCCAGGTAGTTGGTCCCCGCCCGGGTCCGCCCCACCTGCACGCCGTTGCGGTAAACGTCATACCCCAGCACCTTGCGGTTGTCGGTGGACGCCGTCCAGTGCAGATCCACACCATAGCCGGTAATGATCATGGCGCCCAGGCCCTCCGGCTTGCTGGGAGCCGTGGCGTCGGCCGCGGCCGGCGCGTAGCCGTATTCGTAGGCGCCGCAATCCCAGGCGGCGCCGAAGGGGCGGGCGTTGCCGTCGGCATCCGCCGCCGGCGGGGAGTTCGACGGGATGCCGGCGTCGATCACCGCGGAGGCGGCGCCCTTCAGGTGCAGATCCTTTTTAGCCCAGTCGAGGAACGTGCTTGCGAACGCGCTTTTCGCCACCACGACATTGCCGCTCGCGATGCCGATGCT
>CAIKKV010000679.1 GCA_903828035.1 uncultured bacterium | reverse complement strand
GGAGGGGGACCCCGCGCCCAATGTGTCGGTGACCATCTGGCAGCTGCAGGCGTTGCGCCAGGCCGAGATGATGGGGCTGGCCGAAGCCACCCCCGCACTGCGCCGCGGGCTGCGCTGGCTTCGGACCAACCGCAACGGCGAGGGCTTGTACGGCTACCGCAAGCCCGGTGATTATCCGGCCGGCTCGGACGCGCTGACCGCCATGAGCGTGTTTTGCGAGCTGGATTGCGATGGCCGGGCGGGCGAGCGGGCGGATGTCCGGCGCAGCATCGTCGAAATTCTGCGGCAGGCTTCGGGCGGCGTTCCAAGGAATTACTACACGGCCTTTTTTGTCACCCGCGTGCTGCAGCAGGCCGGCGGCAAGGGCACCGAGGCCCTGCTCGGGCAGGTTCAGCGGAAGCTGCTGGCGCGGCAGGTGCGGGCGGGCGAGGCGTGCGGCAGCTGGGAGCCGCGCGACGCCTATTCCGATGTCGGCGGCCCGGTTTATGCCACCACGATGGCCGTGCTGGCGCTGAAGGATTAACAGTCCGCATGTTAGATCGTCTCTTGCGACGACCACCAGGCCGGCAGAGGGCGTGTCGGCAGGCCGGTGTGGTTCTCCGGAAATGTCTTCTATTTCGTTCTCTGCTTGCGTTTTCTGAGGGCATTGGTTATTGGATAGCCGTATGAGCAAAGCATCCCTTTCAGGTCTTCGCGTCTTCACCTGCGGACACAGTTTTCACGTTTGGGTGGCCGATCTCCTGGTCGAACTGGCCCAGGCGGCCGGTATTGCCGGCCATGTCAAGGTTGGCACCTCCTCCCTTGGCGGGTCCCGCGCGATTCAGCATTGGGATGTGCCGGAAGAGCAGAATGAGGTTAAGAAAGCGCTGCGGGCGGGAACAGTGGACGTTCTGACCCTCTCCACCATGACGTTTCCCGACATCGGGATCCGCCACTTTGCCGAGCTTGCCGCCGCCTGCAATCCGAAGGCTCGCGTCATCGTGCAGGAACTCTGGCTGCCTGAGGATCGGTTTCCGTTCGATGCGGTGAACCGCGTGCGGGCATCCGTGGACGAGTTCAACGAGGCCACCTTGGAAAGTCTCAGGAAACCGCATGAGGGCTATTTCGACCTGATGGAAACGTATGCGCGCGGGCTGAATGCCGATCTCGGCCGGCCGGTCGTGTGGGTCCAGCCCGATGCCCAGGCCACGATGGCGTTACGGGCGCATATCCTGGCCGGGACGGCGCCGGGGTTGGCGAAACAATCCGACCTGTTCTCCGATCCCTGGGGGCATCCGCAGCCGCCCCTGAAAATGTTGGCGGCGTATTGCCATTTTTCCGTCATCTACCGGCGCAGTCCCATCGGCTTGCCCATGCCCCTTCTGCTGGCCGACAATCCCGCGTGGAATGCCGACTTGAATTGCCTGCTGCAGCGTCTGGCCTGGGATGCTGTGTCGCAGCATCCCATGAGCGGAGTCAGGGTGGCCCTGTAGGCCGGGCGCATTCACCGTGCGTTCGCCTTCGCTGTTGAACGGTCGCGGAAAGCCGGAAGATCCGTGCTGGCGCTGAAGGATTAATCGGCAGGATCGCGCGGGCAAGCCGCGCTTTTTTAATCCATTAATGGAAATATTTTTTTATTGATGAATTGTATATGATGGTGATATACAGCTGTCATGGTTAAGCCAAGAGACATTCTTCACCGATGTGCGGGTTTCCAATGGGATAAAGGCAACGCGGTAAAGAATGTGGAAAAGCATGATGTGGCACAGACGGAATGCGAGCAGATTTTCTTTAACCAGCCCTTGATCGTGAAACGGGACAGCGAGCATTCCGGGCTTGAGAGTCGCTATTACGCGTTGGGCAGGACAGACACGGGGCGGCATTTGTTCATTGTGTTTGCCGTGAGACAGAAACTGATCCGGGTGATTTCGGCGCGCGATATGACGCGCCTGGAATGCGAAAGGTACAAACAATGAAAAAAACTATCCCACACTTCAAGTCCGAAGCCGATGAGCGTGCCTTCTGGCGCAAGCATGATTCGGCGGACTATGTGGACTGGACCGATGCGGGAAAGGTCGTTCTTCCGAACCTTAAGCCGTCGACGCGCACTATTTCCCTCCGGTTGCCGGAGGCTCTCGTTGAAGAGCTCAAACTGCTTGCGAACAAGCGGGACGTTCCCTATCAATCGTTGCTGAAAGTCTTTTTGTCCGACCGCGTCGAAGCCGAACTTCGGCATGCCAGGGCCTAAACTTGGTGCCAAGTCATGGGGCGGCAGGGGAGAGAAATGAAAAAAATAGGGGCAATCCTGTTGCTCACGCCGATGCTGATGGGCTGTTCGTCATGCGTATCGCTGCTGACGTCGCGCGCGCAATCATGGGAGATGATACAATCAGTTGGCGGCCTACGGGTGGACGATCCTGTCAGGCAGCCTGACGGACATGTCTTCCTTCCTGTTGTCTGTGATGTGAGCGGACTGGTTGCAATCACCGTTAAACCGACAATGATGAATTCGGCTCTTGTGGTTAGAAAGGTCGCCGTCAGACGCCGGGCGGAACGAATTCAGCTTCAGGTGGTGACCTGCCTGGTCGATCATAGGCACACCTCGCTCTCGACACGGGTTGACCTGGGTGTTTTGAACAAGGGGTTCTATCTCGTTGAATATCGGAATCCGAATGGCATTACAATTTTTGTCAGAAAAATAGAGATCAACTAATCGGGATGGCGGACCTTACGCTTGCGATGACGGCGGTTCGATGGCGGCCAGCCGCGCCCGCGCATTGGCGACCATGGCGAGGATGAAATCGTCGTAGGGAATGGCCGCGGCCTTCAGCGCCGCGGGCAGGCCGGCCAGGGGCGAGATGTCGGGGTTGACGTTGACTTCCAACACATAGGTGCGGCCGTCCCGGTCCATCCGGAAATCGATGCGGGCATAGTCCCGGCAGCCGCAGGCCAGCCAGGCTTTCAGGGCTTCCGAGCGCAAGTGGGCATTCGAGGCGGCGTCAATATCCGCCGGCACTTTGCGCGGGGAGACATGGCCCGGGATCGTGCCGGGGATCCACTTCACCGCATAGTCCACAATATGGGGGCGATCCGGAGGGAAGAGGCTGAAATCAATTTCCGCCACCGGCATCACCTCGGGCCGGCCGTTCCGCTCAATGACGGACAGGTTGAACTCGCGCCCCTCGATGAAGCGCTCCGCCAGCGCCGGCTGGTCAAATTGCTCGTGGATCCGGGTGGCGGCCCGGAGCAGGGCCCCCGTGTCCTTCACAATAGAGAGGGCGGCGTCGATGCCTTCGCTGCCCCCGGCGGCGGCCGGCTTGACGATGAGCGGGAAGGGGGGCAGGTCCGGCATGTCCGCTCCGGGGGCCAGCACAACGGCGTCGGCCACGCCCACGCCGCACGCTTTCAAGCGCGCCTTGGCGATCCATTTGTCGAGCGTCAGGCTGAGCGCGTCCGAGGAGCCGCCCGTGCAGGAGCGGCCCAGGGCCTCGCAGACCGCCGGCACGAAGTTGAAGGCGGTAAAGGAGTCGTCCAGCCGCTCCACCAGGTTGAAGACGAGCCGCTCGGGGCCGGCGGCGAGGGCCGGGGGGATGTCGCCCAGGCGCCGCACGCCGGCCCGCCGGACGCTGAAGCCGTGCCGCGTGAGCGACTCCTCGGCGGCCGCCACCTCGTTGAGCACGCCGGCGTCCGATTCGGCGTACGCCGTGGCCAGCGGCCCCGTTTCGGCGGGGCTGTTGTAGAGGATGACGATGCGGGTGGATGTGTTCACGGCGGGCTCACGGTTCGACGTTGAGGGGGCGGATGGCGGCGATGGAGGCCGCCTCCAGAGTCTGTTTGATGCCGGGGTTCACCTCGATCTCCACATCGCCATTGGGCAGTTTGCGCAGC
This sequence comes from uncultured bacterium, assembly GCA_903828035.1. Next base: position 13,378 of record CAIKKV010000679.1, on the reverse strand, counting down.
AGCTGCCCGGTCACCTCATACTGGCCGCCGTCCTTGCGGATGACGACCACGGTGTCGCGGATGAACAGGCGGGTGAGCGACTCGTGGAGCTGGACCACCTCGCCCGCCTCGACGGTGAACTTGACGGGCTTGAAGATGAAGCCCCGGCGCGTCAGCTGGAGCGTATGCTCGCCGCGTGACAGCAGGTCCGCGCGAAGGGGCTCGGAGACGCTTCCGCCTTCGGCGGAGGCGGCGGAGACACCCGCCGTTTCGCCATCGACAAAGGCTTCGACGCCGGCGGGTGAGGTGATCAAGACCATCGTGCCGCTGTTGCGCACGAGGGCCGCATCCTCCCGGATTTTCCCGGAGGTGCTGATGCTGACGGGGCGCTCCTGGGACTCGTAGCCTTTCAGGTCGACTTTCAGCTTGTGCTCGCCGCGGGGAAGGCCGCTGACGGTCATGGGCGTGACGCCTTTAAACTCGCCGTCCACAAAGACGCGCGCGCCCGCCGGCGTGGAGGAGACCTCGAGATCCGCGGGAAGCGCGGCGAGGCGGGCCTTGATCGGGTAGTGGCCCCCGGCCTGCAGCGTGAGCGTTTCGCTGTACGGGGCGTAGCCCTCCAGCTTCAGCTCCACGCGGGCCTGGGCGTCGGCCGTGGCCTCCACCTCGCAGGGGGTGGCGCCGCGCGGCGCGTTGTCGATGTACACGGCGGCGCCGGCCGGCTCCGAGGTGATGTCCAGCCGCGCCGTCTTGGAGGCCAGGTCCACGACCGTTTTGAGCGGCGTGCGATCCTTGATCGTCAGCTCGATCTCCTTTTCCTCGAACCCGGCGAGGCTGAAGCGCACCCGGTGCGTGCCCAGCGGGAAGTCGGGCAGCAGGAGCGGGGTCTGGCCCCGGAAGGCGCCGTCGACGGTGACCTGCGCGCCCGCGGGAGTGGACTGCACCAGCACGAAACCGAGCGCGGGCTCGAGCGCCAGCTGGACCGAAGTCTTCTGGCCGCCCATCAGCGACAGCGTCTGGCGGGTGTCGCGGAAGCCATCCTTGCGGGCGGTCAGGATGTGGAGGCCGGGGGGCAGATTGCCGAAGGAAACGGGGCTGATGCGCGGCGCGCTTCCGTTGCAGGTGACGGCGGCGCCGGCGGGCGTGGTTTCCACGCGGATTTCGCCGGTTTCGGCGGAAGGCGGGGCGACCAGGTCGCAGCCGGCGGAGAGCCAGAGGAGCGGCAGCAGCATGAGCGGGAGAAGCGGGCGGCGCATGGTTATCTCCTGAAACGGCGTTCGACATCGAGCTGTTTTTTCAGCGCATTCTGATGGCGCTCGTCCGAGCGGTCGGGGATGAGGGCCAGGATTTGACGGTATTGTTCCGCGGCCCTGGGCCAGTCGCTCAGGCTCCAGGCTTTTTCGGCTTCAAAGAGGCGGATGTTGTATTCCTTGTCCAGGTCCTTGCGCGCCTGCTCGGCGGTGGCGATCGCATCGAGATAGAAGTCGGGCTTGGGCTCCACCGTTTCCAGGTACCACTGGCAGGCCTCGAAGGTGCGGATGGCGTTGTAGAGGTTGTCCGGCCGCACATCGCGCTCATCCATGTACTTGTGGCCCAGCTGGGAGGACTGCTGCGCCAGCTCCGTTAGCCGCTCGGGCGGAAGGGTCAGGGAGGCGAGGCTCAGCTCGTTCTGGGCGAAGGTCTCCAGGAGGTCGCGGATGGGCTTGAACTCCTCGGGGTCCAGCCGGTTGACCACCCGGACGCGCTGGGTGCGCGCGCCGAGCGTCAGGGTCAGGTCGCGCGCGCCCCACTCGCCCTCGCGCGGGATGCCCACGTACTCCGGCCGCAGGTCGAAGAAGGCGAGCTTGGACAGGTCTTCCCGGAGGTTCCTGAGCACGTCTGGGTCGATTTTCTTTTCGCGCAGCACGTGCCGGCGGCTGGCCGCGTCGTCGATCTGGGCGGACAGGGTGGTGTCGTGCAGGGCCAGCACGTAGCGGAAGAGGTTGTTCGTGGACCCGTCTTCCTTTTCGTAGGAGAACTCAAAGGCCGATTGCTGGGCGGCCGCGGCGCCCGGGAGCGTGCTGGCGGGCCGGTTTGCGGGGCGGGCGGCCTTGCCGGATTTCATGGAGATGTAGACGGCGCCCACGGCGATGATGGCGACGGCCGTGACGACGAGGACCAGGGAGGGCTTGGAGCGGGGGCCGGGTTCGTCGCGCGGCGGGGCTTCGTCCCGGCCCAGGCCCAGGTCGAGGCGGGGGGCGGGGGGCTCGCCGGCGGCCGGGGGGGGCTCGGGCTGGTCGTGGAGGATGAGGAGGCGGGATTCCCCGAACTCCAGGTTGTCGCCGATTCGCAGCGGGCGGTCGGCGCCGGGCTTTCCGTTGACCAGCGAGGCGTTGGTGCTGCCGAGGTCGTTGATCCAGAGCGCCCCGTCCTTGAAGAAGAGGCGGCAGTGGAAGCGGGAGAGGGCCGGGTCGGTGAGCACGATATCGTTGCCGGAGGACCGGCCGACGCGGGCGCCGCCCGGCGGGATGGTGAAGCGGCGGCCCTGGTCGGGACCGGCTTCGACGCGTAGATGGTAGAAATCCTGCTTTCCGCTCACAGAGCACCTCCGCCTTTTTTTATAGCATAGCCAGACGCAGGGAACAACATCCGTGTTCGAGGCCGGGGATGGCAGACCCCTAATCTCTCCTGAACGGGTATCCTCAGAGGGGATTACGATTACGATTAGGAGTAAGAGTTAAGACCAGACAGTTCGTGCGATTTGTAGGACCAAGCCAGGGGCCCCAAAGTGAAAAAATGATTTAAAACATATCTGGACGAATCCGGGCCTATTGACTATTATTTCTGCCCTTATCTTACTTGGAGAAGATGCGAAAACAGGTGGTGCATGAGCAAGTTGATTTTAGGATTGCCCAAGGGTAGCCTTCAGGAGGCGACCTTTATGATGATGGAGAAGGCCGGCTTCAAGATCAAGCTCGGCTCGCGCTCCTATCTTCCCAACATGGACGACCCTGAGCTCGACGGCCGCCTCATCCGGGCCCAGGAGATCAGCCGCTACGTGGAGCGGGGCATGCTGGATGCCGGCATGACCGGCTATGACTGGATCGTTGAAAACGGCTCCGACGTCGTCGAAGTGGCCGATCTGATTTATGCCAAGCAGGGCCTGCGCCCCGTCCGCTGGGTGGTGGCGGTGCCGAACGATTCGCCGATCCGCACGCCCCAGGACCTGAACGGGAAGCGGATCGCCACCGAGGCGGTGGGCCTGACCCAGGGCTACCTGAAGAAGCTGGGCGTGCAGGCCGAGGTGGAGTTCTCCTGGGGGGCGACGGAAGTCAAGGCCCCCGATCTCGTGGATGCCATCGTGGAGCTGACCGAGACCGGATCCTCCCTGAAGGCCAACAATCTGCGCATTATCGATGTCGTCCTGGAGTCGACCACCAAGCTGATCGCCAACAAGACGGCCTGGCAGGACCCCTGGAAGCGCCGCAAGATCGAGCAGATCGCCCTCCTTCTGAAGGGGGCGCTCGCCGCCGAAACGCGCGTGCTGATCAAGATGAACGCCGCCGAAGCCAACGTTGCCGCCATTGCAAAAATCCTGCCTTCGCTGCACGCTCCCACGATCAACCCCCTGGGCTCCAAGGGCTGGGTGGCCATCGAGTCGGTGGTGGAGGAGAAAGTGGTGCGGGAGATCATTCCCGAGCTGAAGCGGGCCGGGGCTGAGGGCATTATTGAAATTTCGCTCAACAAAGTGATTCCGTAAAGGTTAAGAGGAGGTTCGACAGTGGGTTCCATTAAGAAAAAACGCCGCACGAAGATGTCCAAGCACAAATACCGCAAGCGCCGTCGTGCGAGCCGCCATAAGAACAAGTAGTCTCTTTTCCGTCCGCCCGGTTTCGGCCGGGCGGACGATTCTCCTGTCCGGCGTTCTCCTGGTTGCTGTTTCCTGCGCCACGGTTAGAACGCCGGTGGCTGATGATGCCGTCCCGGACTGGCGGCCGCCGCTTTCCGGCGGGGAGTCCCGGCAGGCCGAAGCGCTCGCCCGGTACAGTCAGTTTCTCCTGCTCCAGGCGGACCAGCCCGAATCTCCCCGGCTTCCCGATATCCTGAGGCGGACGGTTTTAGCCGATCCCGCCATACCCGCCTTCCAACTCTGGCTGGCGCAGTCCTATCTCCTTCATGGCCGCGCGGCCGAAGCCATTCCCGGGCTCGAGGAGGCTATCCGCCGGTACCCCGACTCGGATGCCTTGCTGTACCTGCTGGGGCTGGCCTATGAGGGCTCCGCGCGCATTTCAGACGCGCGGAAGAGCTACCGGCAATTGCTCAAGCGGAACCCCCGTCAGCCCGACGCCTACATTCGCCTGGCGGGGCTCGCCATCCATGAGAACAAGGACGAGGCCGCGTTTGCCCTGCTCGACGAGGCCCTGGGGGCGGTTGAGGATCCGATGAGCGTGCTTTTGCTTTACGATCAGCTGGGCCAGCAATACCTGGTCTCCGGGAAGCCCTGGCTGGCGGCGCTCTGCTTCAGCCGGGTGGCCGACCGGCAGCCGGACAACCGCGCCGTCCGCGAGCGGCTGATGAAAAGCCGGCTGGTGGCGGGCGACCGCGCCGGCACCCTTCGTGAATTGCGCGCGCTGGCGGAGCTCGATCCCGGCGCCTCCCGCTGGCCGCTCCTGCTTGGCGAGTTGGCCGAGGAGCAGAAGGACGCCGCCTTGGCCGCCGAATGGTATGGCAAGGCCACCCGCGCCTCCGATGCCGATGCGTCGGCCTGGATCCGCCTGGCGCTGTGCCAGAGCCGCACCGATCCGTCCAAGGCGATGGCGACGCTTCAGCAAGCGATCGGAAAATATCCCGGGGACCCTCAGCCGGCCATCGCGGCGGGCGCCCTGCTGTTTGCGGCCGAGCGTCCGGCCGAGGCGGTGGCCGCCTTCGATCAGGCGGAGGCCTGCCTGATGGCCGCGGCCGCGGGGAAGGCGATCGGGTTCCTGAGCCCCTATTTTTATTTCTGGTACGGCGCGGCCTGCGACCAGTCGGGACAGCCGGAGCGCGCCGAGCTTTACCTGGAAAGATCCATTTCCCTGTTTCCTGAAATCACGGAAGCCTTCAATTACCTGGCGTATGTGTGGGCGCAGAAGAATGTCAACCTGGACAAGGCCCTGACCTATGCGAAGCAGGCGGTGGCGGCCAAGCCCGACAGCGCCGCGTATCTGGACACGCTGGGGTGGGTGCTGTTCCGGAAAGGCGATTACGCGGGCGCGCAGGCGCAGGTCCGGGCGGCGGCCGCGAAAGCGGAGGATTCCGAAATCGCGTTCCACATGGGCGAAATTCTAAGTGCGCTAGGCCGGCAGGACGAGGCGCTGGCGTGGTGGCGCAAGAGCGTGGGCCTGGATTCCGCCAGCCCCGCCGCGGGCCGGCTCATGCCCGGGGCGAAGCCGTGAGGGCCCTGCACCAGCTCACGGCGGGATTTGCGAAGGGCGATGCCATCAGCAACGAGGCGCTGGCCTTGCGAGGGGTGTTTCGCTCGTGGGGGCTGGCCTCGGAGATTTTTTCGGAGGCGCGCCGGATCCTTCCGGAGCTGCGCCGGGACGTGCGCGATGTGTCCGCCTGCGCGGCGGCGGTGCGGCCGGATGACCTCGTGCTCCTGCATCTGTCGATCGGCTCCCCCGTCAACCAGGCCTTTCGCGCGCTGCCCTGCCGCAAGGCGATCCTCTACCACAACGTCACGCCGCCCGCCTTTTACGAGCGGCTGAATCCCTCCACGGCCTGGTCGCTGGAGCAGGGGCTGGCCCAGGTCCGCGCCCTCGCCGGGGCGGCCGACCTGAACCTGGCGGTCAGCCAGTTCAACGCCCGGGAGCTGGAAGCGATGGGCTATCGCGACGTCCGCGTGCTTCCCCTGGTCTTTGACCCGGCCCGCCTGAACGAGGCCCCCGACCGCCGGGTGCTGCGCGAGCTGAAGGACGGCCGCACCAACATCCTGTTCGTGGGCCGCGTCGTGCCGAACAAGCGGCTCGAGGATGTGTTCCTGGCGTTCGCCCATTTTCAAAAGGCCGTGGACCCCGAATCGCGCCTGGTCCTGGTCGGCTCCTGGGCCGGCTGCGAGCGCTACCGGCAGGTCCTGGCCTCCCAGGTGCGGCGGCTGGGGCTCAGGCGGGTGGATTTCAGGGGCTCGGTGCCGCAAGCCGCCCTGCATGCCGCCTATGCGGCGGCCGACCTGTTCCTCTGCCTGAGCGAGCACGAGGGGTTCTGCATCCCGCTGCTGGAGGCCATGGCGCACGGGGTTCCCGTGCTGGCCTACGCGGCGGCGGCCGTGCCCGAGACGATGGATGGCGCGGGCGTGCTGCTGGGCCGGAAGGACTACCCCGAGATGGCGGAGCTGATGGGCCGCCTGTGCCGGGACCCGGCCCTCCGGGCCGCCGTGACGGCCGGCCAGGCGGCGCGCGTGCGCCGCTATTTCGCGCGCGACCTGGCGGGCGAGCTGCGCGGCCTGCTGGAGCCCTGGCTGCGGGAGCCCCGCCCGTGAGCGCCCTGCACCAGGTGTGCGCCGGCTTTTCCAAGGGCGATGCGATCAGCCACGAGGCGCTGACGCTCCGCGAGTTGTTCCGGAAATGGGGAATGACGTCCGAGATTTTCTCCGAGGGCCGCTGGGTCCACCCGGCCCTGAGGGGGGAGGCGCGGGATGCGGCGGCGCTGCCGGCGCTGTGCCGCCCCGGCGATGTGGCGCTGCTGCACCTGTCGATCGGCTCGCCGGTCAACGCGCTGTTCCGGGCGCTGCCCTGCCGCAAGGCGATCCTGTACCACAACGTGACGCCGCCGGCGTATTTCGACTGGGTGAAGCCGGAGACGGCGCGGATGCTGCGGGCGGGCCTGGCGGATGTGCGGGCGCTGGCGGGCGCGGCGGCCGTGAACCTGGCGGACAGCCGGTTCAACGCCGCGGAGCTCGGGGCGGCCGGCTACGCGGACGTGCGGGTGCTTCCCCTGGTGCTCGACCGGGCGCGCCTCGCGGAGCCGGCGGACCCGGCGGAGGAGCAGTCCCTGCGCGACGGCAAGCGGACGATCCTGGCCGTCGGGCGGATTGCGCCGAACAAGAAGATCGAGGATCTGCTGGCGGCCTTTGCCTATTTCCAGCGGGTCGAGGAGCCCGACTCCCGCCTGGTGCTGGCGGGCAGCTGGGCGGGAACGGAGCGCTATTATCGACTCCTGGTGACGCTGGTCCGGAACCTGGGCCTGCGCGATGTCGTGTTCCGCGGCACGGTTCCCCAGCCGGTGCTCCACGCGCTTTACGCGGCGGCGGATGTCTACTGGTGCCTGAGCGAGCACGAGGGCTTCTGCATTCCCCTGCTGGAGGCGATGGAGTTCGGCGTGCCCGTCATCGCCTATGCGGCCGCGGCCGTTCCCGAGACGATGGACGGGGCGGGCGTGCTGCTGACGCGGAAGGATTATCCCGAGGCGGCCGGACTGACCGCCGCCTTGATCCGGGACGGCGCGCTGCGGGAGCGCGTGCGGCTTGGCCAGCGCGAGCGGATGAGCCGGTTCTGGGCGCGCGACCTGGAGTCGGAGCTGCGCGGGCATCTGGCTCCGTTGCTTGGAGCGGGGGGAGGGGTATGAAGCGGGTGGTGGAAACGACAAGCCCCGCGGAGACGCGGGCCCTGGCCGCGGCCCTGCTGCGCGAGCTGCCGGGCCGGAAGCTGTTTGCCCTGCGGGGCGAGCTGGGCAGCGGCAAGACCTGCTTTGTGCAGGGGCTGGCGCAGGCGCTGGGCGTGACCCGGGCGGTGACAAGCCCGACCTATACGCTGGTGAACGAATACGAGGCGGGCGGCGTGCGGCTGGTGCACATGGATCTGTACCGGATCGGACGGCCCGAGGACGCGCTGGATTTCGGGCTCGACGAGTACCTGGACGATCCGGCCGCGGTCGTGGCAATCGAATGGGCCGAGCGGAGCGGCGACCTGCTGCCGGCGGGCGCGGTGCGGCTGACCTTCAGGCCCGGGGCGGAGGCGGAGTCGCGCTCGGTCACGGTGGAGTGGGAATAAAAAAAGGGCCGCTTTTCAGCGGCCCTTTTCATCAGATCAGGAAGCGAATTACTTCGCGCCCAGGATCGCGTCCTTCGCGGCCTTCGCCACGCGGAACTTGACAACCTTCTTCGCCGGGATGTTGATCACTTCGCCGGTGGCCGGGTTGCGCCCCTTGCGCGCATTGCGCTTGACGAGGACAAGCTTGCCGAGTCCGGGAATGGTGAAGCCGTCCTTGGAGCCCTTATAGGCCATCGCCACCAAAGCTTCCATCGTGCATGCAGCCTGCTTCTTCGTGATGCCTGACGCTTCCGCCATCTCCGCCACGATCTGACTCTTGGTCTTCGCCTTAGCCATACATCCACTCCTTTGTTCGGGACCGATTTTCGGTCACCTTCTGTGCAGAATATAGGCGCGACAATGGGGCAATGCAACAATAAATATGCGTTTTTCCTTATTTTTTTAAGGAAACGTATGGATGGGGGGTCAGCCCGTCATGGCGGCGATGCGCGCGCCGCCGGAAGGCTGAAGCGCAATCACATCGCACGGCGCATGGAATTCGGCTTCAAACGCGCGCGCCAGGGAGAGGCCCGCGGCCTCGGCGTCCGTCTTTTTCACGAGCACCATGGCGCTGCCGCCGAAGCCGCCGCCGGAGAGCCGCGCGCCCAGCACGCCCGCGGTCCGCTCGGCCCGGTCCACGAGGAAGTCAAGTTCGGGACAGGAGTTCTGGAAGTTGAGGCGCGAGCTGATGTGGGATTCGAACAGCAGCTTGCCGAACTTGTCCAGGCGGCCTTCGCGCAGCAGGGCGGCGCCCTTGACCACGCGCTCGTTTTCGCCGATCACGTGGGCCGAGCGCTTGGCGGCGACGGGCGGCATGTCGGCCGCATGCTGCTCCCACTCGGCCATCGACACGTCGCGCAGGTGCCGGACCGGGTGCGGAAGCCGGTCGCGGAACCAGGCGGCCGCCTCCTCGCAGCTGGCCCGCCGCTCGTTGTATTCGGAATCCACAAGGCGGTGCTTGATGTGTGTGTTGCAGGCGAGCAGGCAGACGTCGGCCGCGAGGGGCACGGTCTCCACGGCGAGCGTCCGGAAGTCGGTCATGACCAGGGCGTCCGGCTTTCCGAACAGGCTCGAGATCTGGTCCAGCAGGCCGCACTTGACGCCCGCGAAATCATGCTCCGCGGCCTGCCCGATCCGGGCCAGCGCCAGGGGCTGGACCGAGAGGCGGTACAGCTCGACCAGCGCCAGCCCGGCGCTGATCTCCAGCGCGGCGGAGCTCGACAGGCCCGCGCCCATGGGGATGGTGCTGGCGATGACGCCGTTGAAGCCGGAGCGGCGGCCGGGCGGGACGCCGAGCTTGGCCCAGACGCCGCGCACGTAATTCGACCAGCCATCCGGCGAGGGCTGGGGATCGTCGGAGGGGAAGCGCGATTCCAGCTCGGGGTGGATGGCGTCGGCCACGATGCAGGTGTTGTCGCTCCGCCGGCCCACGGTGAAGTAGGTGCCCCGGTCGATGGCGGCGGAGAGGACGTAGCCCTCGTTGTAGTCGGTGTGGTTGCCCAGCACCTCCACGCGTCCCGGGGCGTAGGCCGTCAGCGCGGCCGCCTTGCCGAAGCGCGTTTCGTAATAGGCGAGGGTCTTCTGCAGCACGTCGTCTTGCATGATCAGCTCCGCTTGGAAAGCACGGTTTTCTCGTATTTCCGGACCGTGTTCAGCCAGTCGGCTCCAACGGGCACGCCGGCCTTCAGGCAGTAATAATCCCAGACCGCGCCGACGGGCAGCATCTTGAACTCCTCCTGCAGGGCCAGGCGGGCGGTGAAGTCGCCCTCCTTTTCGGCGCGCTTCAGCTGGTCCATGGGCTCGAGCAGGGCGCCGAGCATCATCTTGAGCGTGTTGCGCGAGCCGATGACCCAGGCCGCCACGCGGTTGATGCTCGCGTCGAAGTAGTCCAGCGCCAGGTGGACGCGCTCCGTGTAGTCGCCCGCCACGATCTCGTGGCCGATGGCCTTGAGCTCGTCGGTCAGGGTCACCACGTGGTCGCTGTCCCAGCGCACGCCGCGGCTGACGTGGACGAGGACGGCGTCGAGCCAGACGAGGACGGCGGAGAGCTTGTCGGCCACGCTCTCGGTGGGGTGGAAATGGCCGCAGTCGAGGCAGAGGATGAGCTCGCGGTCGATGGCGTAGCCCAGGTAGAACTCGTGCGAGCCGACGACGTAGCTTTCGGAGCCGATGCCGAAGAGCTTGCTCTCCACGGCGTCGAGGAGCTGGTTGGGGCTGAAGCGGGGGGCGTAGATGGCGTCGAGGGAGTTGCGCAGGCGGTCGCGGGGGGCGCGGCGGTCGACGGGCGTGTCCTTGTACCCGTCGGGGATCCAGAGGTTCACCAGGGAGGGCGAGCCGAGCTTGGCGCCCATGGCGGCGCCGATCTTGCGGCAGGCGATGCCGTGGGCCACCCAGAAATCGCGGACGGCCTTGTCGGGGTGGGAGAGGGTCAGGCCGTCCTTGGCCAGGGGGTGGGAGAAGTAGGTGGGGTTGAAGTCGAGCCCGAGCTTGCGGCTCTTGGCCCAGTCGATCCAGCCGGCGAAGTGTTCGGGGCCGAGCTGGTCGCGGCCGACTTTCTTGCCGCCGGTTTCGGCGTAGATGGCGTGGAGGTTGACGCGGTGGGTGCCGGGGATGAGGGCGAGGGCGGCGTCGAAATCGGCGCGGAGCTCGTCCGGCGTGCGGGCCTTGCCGGGATAGTTGCCGGTGGCGGCGAGGCCGCCGTCGAGGGCGCCGGAGCGCTCGTAGCCGCCCACGTCGTCCCCCTGCCAGCAGTGGAGGGACAGGCGGATGGCGCGCAATTTCCGGAGCGCTTTTTCGGTGTCAACGCCCTGGGCGTCGAATGTTTCACGGGCAAGGGCGTACGCTTTTTCAATTTTGGACGATGTCATGGATCCTCCGGGGAGTCGTTTTGGGTAACATAACGAAATAAGAGGGCAGGCGTCAATGCCGGGGCGAGGGTCATGGGCTAAGGGTATTGGCGTTGTTCCGTAATCGGATTTGCCGATTTACCCGGCCGCCTTGTGGGTGCAGGATAGGGGACAGGCAAGGCCGTCGGGATCAAGGGATAGGTTTGTTTATCTGGAGTGCGGGGCAAAGGGAAGGAATGGGATCATGAATCGGATGGCCGTATGGCTCGGCAGCTTGTTCGTGGTTTCAGAAGTGGCCCGGGCGGCGGTGTTCATCAGCGCCGGCCCCTCGGCGGGGACCACGTTCGGAGACATTCCCGGCGGGTTTGGCGGCAATCTTGAACGCGCGAGCGGGGTGTATGGCGGGCAGGTGGTGTTACGGGGCACAAGCCCGTTCTCCATTGAACTCTCGGCTCTCCGCATGAACGACTGGGACTCGGAGGAGCGCTTCGGGATCACGGCGGAAGGAACGGATCATATCACGCCGATCACGGTGTCCGCACGGTATGCCGTCCCCCTGCATGGCGAGACTGTCCGCGGCTACGGGTTGGCGGGCGCGGGGTGGTATCATCATGAGAAGATGGACCTGTCGTTCGGCGGGTTGGAGCAACATCCCGGGTTGGTCGCCGTGAATGGGGTCGCCACGCTCGATATGAAAGAGACGGTGGGGTATCATGCCGGAGCCGGCCTGGAGTGGAGCATCAGCCCGAAAGCGGAGCTGTTTGCCGAGTACCGGTTCGCCGTGCTTGAAAACAGCGCGTCGCTTTCCGGGATCACCCCCTTGAATGCCGATGGGGCGTTTTTCATCGGCAAGGTCAAGGAGGATTTCGAGGACAACACCGACATCGGCATTGGCCGGATCGGCCTGAATTACCGGTTCTGGACCTTTTAAAAGGATCTCCGCCCGGGGCGGAGGCGTCGGGTTATTTCGCCCAAAGCTGATCGATGATGGCCACGGTCCGGTGGGCCAGCTTCCAGCCGCCTTCCGCGGCAACCGGGTTGCTGGCCGGGATCGACCCGTAGCCGCCGCCCGCCATGGAGCGCCTGCTCGGGACGTACGTGCCTGGGCCCGCCAACTGCACCAGGAAGGTTTGTACGGCCTTGCTGCGGGCCTTGATGTGGACGCCGAAATCGAGGTAGTACTCGAAGGGGGTGCTCGCAAAGACCATATCGCCCAGCCGGATGACATGAATCTCAGCCGGCATCGTCGGCTTTTCCTTGAGATTCCGGTAACGCATGATCACGCTCTTGAACCAGGACATGCGCCGGTGGGCAAAAGTCGCCTTCACATACCAGCGGGGTTCCTTTTTCAGCTCCGGATGGGCTTCGAGCTTGCGCATTTCCTCTTCGTAGGTCAGCCGCGAAGCCTCGGCTTCCCGCCCGGCCCGTTCGGCATCCGCTTCCGTGAGCGCGGCCAGGGGGATCTCCAGCGTTTCGACGTGATGGACGAGCACGGGCGCCTGGACGGGGGCTTTTGCGATGTGGCGCAGCGTCTGCTCGACGGCATCCGAGAGGCGCTGGGCGATCTCCTGTCGGGCGGAACGGCCCGTCAGCTCCAGCATCCGCGCGGTCGCTTTCTTATCATAGAGGAGGTGGGGCGACTGGTCGCCGGCCGCACTGCATTGCCCGAGAACGAACAGGTGGTCGCCCAGCCGGCGCCGCAGCTCGGCGCGGGTGTCGTGCCAGTAGTCGGCGCTGAGCTGGAAGCCGTTTTCGCCGGCCTGGGAGGGGCAGGGAACGTTGACCACCAGGCCGGTCAGGGCGCCCTGTGCATCGCGCGTGGCCATCAGGTTGACGCTGTGATCCTCGTAGCCCTCGATGTGGCTGAAGCCGGGCGTGTCGGTGTTTCCGTACATGGTGGAGACGCCGGATTCATCGGCCCAGCGGCGGTTGCGTCCGACCACGGCGAACCCCTGGCCATACAGGAGGTCGCCGGGTTTGCGCGACTGCCAGGCGGCCAGGATGGCGTCCTCGATCCGCTTGGCGGCGAAGGCGAGATAGCCGTCGGGCGCGAGATACGGATCCAGCTCGACGCCCAGCGGCCCGGACGAGTGGCTCGCGCCCATTTCCGGCTTGCGGCATTCCGGGGCGGTGTGCGTATGGGTGGCGTGGAGAATGACCTTGAGGGGATCGAACTCCGGTTTGCGGGCGTTCAACAAGTCGCGCACGGCGTCCCTCAAGGCGTCGCAGATCACGACGAGATCGCAGCTCACGAACAGGGCGTGATCGGATCCCGTGTCGAGCGCCAGCACGGTGGCCGTGATCGGATCGAGCACGCCTTCGGAACGGCGGGCGTGGAACTGGCCCGAGAGCAGGACGGGTTGATCCGGCGTGAGATCGGCATGGGCCCAGCCCGCGAGGAGCGGGGCGGAAGCGCGGGGTGATGTGTTCATGGAGGGGAACATGCCACAACGGTCCGCGTGCTTCAAATATAAAAAGCTAGCGTCGCGCGCCGAGGAGGAGCCGCAG
>CAIKKV010000678.1 GCA_903828035.1 uncultured bacterium | reverse complement strand
GCTGAACCGGTTCGACCGCGAAAGCCGCGCCGCTACCGTCAGCGTCGAATGGAAAAACCCCAGCCCCCAGGAGAAGCCATGATCCGCAAAGCCTTTGTCATGTCCGTCAATCCCGACCAGCACCGGGAGTACGAAAAGCGCCACACGCCCATCTGGCCCGACCTGGAAGCCGTGCTGAAGAATCATGGGGTGCGCAGCTACACCATCTTCCTGCACCCGGGCACCAGCCAGCTGTTCGCCTACGTCGAGTTCGAGAGCGAGGCGCAGTGGAACGCCATCTCCCAAACGGAGCCCTGCCGCCGCTGGTGGGCGCACATGAAGGACATCATGCCCTCGAATCCCGACAACAGCCCCAGGTCGGAAGAAATCCGCGAGGTCTTCCACCTCGAATCCTGAGAAGACTCCTGTGGCGACCTCGCTCCGACGTAAAGGAATACCCGATGCCTGTAGAACGCGCGCTCCATGCTTACCAGAACGAACGCCTGAACTGCGCCCAGAGCGTCCTGCACGCCTTCCGGGCCTGTCACGCCATTCCCGACGAGGAGATCATCCAGGCTAAAGCCCTCGGGGGCGGCCGGGCGGAAGGGGGCCTTTGCGGCTCCTTGTTCGCCGCGCTTCTCCTGGTCCGCGACCCCGATGCCCAGCAGCGGTTGAGGGACGCCTTCATCGCCAAAGCCGGGTCGGATAAATGCCGGGAGATCAAGCAGGTTCACCGCTTCCCCTGCGCCGAGTGCGTCCGCCTGGCCGCGAGCCTGGTGGCCGGGCAGTCGGGCGATAAACAAACGGCTTAGCCGGCCCGTGCGCTGACAAGAAAGACGGGATACACGCGAGGCGTTCCGTCGGGCGAAGGGCGGACGATCCGGTACGCCTCGCGGGTGGCGGGTTCCGCAAATCCGGCCTCTTGAAGCCAGCGGCACACCTCGCTCCGGTCCAACCCCTTGTGGAAAACCCCGGTGGAATCGGCATGAAACGAGCCGTCTTCCGGATCAAGATCGGCCAGGGCGATCCAGCCGCCGGGCCGGAGGGACGGGCGCAACCGCTTAAGCGCCCGTGGCACATCGGCGATATGATGCAGGACCATCGAGCTGACGATGAGGTCGAACTCGGCGGCAGGAAGCGGGTCCCGCGCAATGTCACACGGGCAGGTCCGCACGGTGGTGATTCCCGTCTCGGCCAATTTCGCCTCCAGCATCCGCAGCATTTCACGGGAGGCATCCATCGCGGTCAGGCGGCCCACATAGGGCAGCAGCCCCAGCGTCACAAGCCCCGTCCCCGCCCCGAAATCCATCGCGCTCATATCAGGGCGCATCTCCACGGTGGCGTGGATCGCTTCGACGATCCCCTTGGCGAGGGCAACCCGCCCCGGGTTGGCATCCCATTTCCCCGCCGCCCGGTCGAAGCGCGAACTGTTTTCCTCTTGTTCAGTCATGCAGGCCTCGCTCTTTTGCGCCCCTTTCAAATACGCGGCTGATAGGCGGCAAGGCCCGTCGCCAGACGGCCGCGCCGGCCTTTTCCGCCTGTCGCCCCCGGGCGGTGGCCTCGTAGACCACGCGGTTCCGGTTGCCGCGGCTTTCCGTATGGCTGCGCAGGCATCCGGCTCGTTCCAGCTCATGCAGGATGGGATAAACAGCTCCCTCGGTGGGCCTACAGACACGGCCCGTCCGATCGGCCACCCGGCGGCGGATGGCATAGCCATGCGCCGGCTCTTCGCACACCATCCGCAGGATCAACAGCCTGCATAAACCCGCATTCAGCAACCCGGCCCAATACTCAGGTTCCGTGTAATTCATGGCCGCCTCCGCTCATGACACCTAGGCCCTCTAGGTATCATGAGCCGCCCCCTTCAGTCAAGTGTTCCAAAAGGGTTTTCGCACACCCAGGCAAGGGTTTTCATCCGTTGACGTTTCTCCCAAGGAAATTATGCTTATTGAAAAGGTCGACCCGATACGAACCGTTGGAAATGCGAACGAATGGAGCCGTCGAGGCCGCGAGCACAGGAACCGCGAAGAGTTCGCGGCTCCCTATGTAAAAGAGTAAAAACACCGATGAACCGATAGGAGTTTCGCCATGGACCTGGTATCCCGGAGATTAGTAGAAAAAGCGGGCATCAACGTGGAAGAGCTCGTCAAACTGCTGGTGGCCAACGCGGCCGCGGAATTGACGACCTTTTATTACTACACCATCCTGAGGGTCAACCTCATCGGAATGGACGGCGAAGGACTGAAGGAGATCACGGAAGATGCGCGCATCGAGGACCGCAATCACTTCGAGGCGCTCGTCCCCCGCATCTACGAACTGGGCGGGAAACTGCCGGGCGACATGAAGGCCTTTCATGACATCTCGGCCTGCCCGCCGGCTTCCCTGCCGGACAACCCGGACACGAAGTCCATCCTGCAGGTGCTGCTCAAAGCCGAGCAATGCGCGGTAAACGGATACACAAATCTATGCAACATCACAGCCGGCAAGGATCACCGCACCTATGACCTGGTCCTGGCCATCCTCAACGAGGAAATCGAACACGAGGCGTGGTTTGCCGAATTCCTGGGACGCGGGCCCTCGGGTCACTTCCGCCGCCAGCGTGTGGGTGAATCGCCCTTTGTCTCGAAGTTCCTGCACCCGTAAGGCAACTGCACTCGGAACGGAGAGCCGCCCGTTGCGACGGCTCTCCCTATTCCGCCTTACTCCCTCACCAGGATCACATACGATGGAAGGCCCTTGACCCCGTACCGGCCCAGGATCTCCTTCGTCCCCGGATCGTCCGGCCGCTCGGCCTGGTACTTCACGACCTCGAATCCCTCGAGCGCTTTCTTGACGGATTCCTGGCGGAAGGTCGTCTCGTCCATGGTCCTGCAGCTCTTGCACCAGGTGGCCCAGAAATCGATGAAGACCGGCTTGCCCGAGCGGGCGGCCTTGTCCAGCGCTTCCGTCAGCGCCGCCCTCGAATCGACGGGCGCCCGGCGCCACCGGAAGCCGTTCCAGGCGTTCCAGCCATAGTTCAGCGCCAGCAGCAGGATCACCACGCCCATCCCGCCCTTGACCCACAGCATCCACTGGCCCGGCTTCGGCAGCACCGCCATGCCGGCGCCCGCGAACGGCCAGGGCAGCGCCATGCCAAGCCCCAGCACCAGCGGAAGGATGAGCCCGGCGTTCGACCCTGCCGCATACAGGTCCGAGGCGTGCGCCAACACCGCCACCACCACGGGGGCCACACAGGCGCCGGCCAGCAAGGCGGAAAGGGCGCCCAGGAAAAAGGCCACGAAAAAGGCCGCTTTCCCCTTCTTGCTCCGCCCATCGGGCAGCGAGGAGGGCTGAAAACGAGTCAGATCCAGATTGAAGATCCCGAACATGGCCAGCGATAAGCCGGCAAACAGGATGGCAAAGGCCAGGTTGAACCAGGGCGAGGCATTCAACGTGCCGAACACGGCGCCGGTCAGCACAACCACGATGCCCAGCATGCCGTAAGCCGCCGCCATCCCCAGCCCGTAAAGCGTCCCCAGGAACAGCCCGCGCAGGCGCGACCCCGACTTGGCCCCCGCGCCGATGATGGCCAGGTTGATGGGGATCATCGGCAGGACGCACGGCGTCAGGTTGAGAGCCAGGCCCCCGAGCAGAATGATGAGAATGCCGAGAAATCCGCCTTCCGTGATCCAGCGCACCCACGTGGGCTTCCCGCCGGCGCCGGCCGCCTGCTCCCCTGTCAGGAAGGCCAGGAAGGCCTTCGTGTCCAGATACCCTTCCGTCTTGGCCCGCACCTTGAAGCCCGGCGTCGAAGTCGCCGCCCCGCTGTTGACGGACTCGGCGGCCGCCCCCTCCTTGTCTTCCTCCGCCACGGTCACGGTTCCGCCCGCCGTCGGGAGCATGAATGTTTTGGTCAGGGGCAAATAGCACAAATCGCCCGCGCACCCCTGGAAAGAGACGACCACCGGGAACCCCGTCCCCGTCACGCCCTCGGCCCGATAGACCAGGCTGAACGGATGCGCGTAAACGGCCCGGTTGGTTTCCGTCACGGCGTCATAATGCATCTCGGGCTCGGGCTTCGCCGTCACCGTGAGCACCACCGGCGGCAGGGCGTTCACCGAAAGCATGTCATCGTACAGATAATGATCAGCCGGAACGCCCATTTCCACGCGGACCACTCCGCCTGCCGGTTGGGCGGGCTCAAAGGCGGCCCGGGCCGTGAAGGGATTCTCAGCCGCAAACGCCCCGGCGGCAAAGAGGAATAAGGATAAAACAGGAACACACTGTTTGCTGCGCATTCGACTTCTCCCGAAAAAAAGCGCGCAACATCGCCGGGATGTTGCGCGCCAGATGTCACACGCTATTCAATTAGCCGGCCTTCCGCTTGCCCAGCTGATGGTCAATCATGAAGATCGCGCTCGATTTGTCCCCGATCATCTTCAGCTGCGCAATGATCTCGGTGGCGTTCGACTCCTCCTCGACCTGCTCGGTGATGAACCACTGCAGGAAGATCTGGGCCGCGTAATCCTTTTCCTCAGAGGCGATTTCGAAAAGCTTGTTGATCGAGGCAGTCACCTTCTGCTCGTGTTCCAACACCTGGGAAAAGGCATCGAGATGGGTTTTCCAAACCACGGGAGGCTTGTCAATGGCCTGCAGCTCCACGCTTCCGCCCCGTTCGATGACATAATCAAAGAATTTCATGGCGTGCTCGAGTTCTTCTTTGCTCTGCACG
>CAIKKV010000677.1 GCA_903828035.1 uncultured bacterium | reverse complement strand
GCATCCGCGCCCGCCTTCAGGGTCGCTAGGACTCAGGACTGAGCTTAAACGCCGGGATCTCACGATCCCGGTGTTTTTTTTCAGGGGGTGCAGCATGATCTTCGCCCTTTCCACAAGATGGAATGCCTTCCGCCATGCCGCCGGCGAACCGCTGGTCGACGAGATCCTGGCTCTGGGCTTCGAGCGCCTTGAGCTGGGCTACGACTTCCGCGTCGACCTGCTGCCGGGACTCCTCTCGCGCATTCAGTCCGGCGCCGTGCGGGTCGACAGCCTTCATGCCCCCTGCCCCATCCCCCTGGGCCTTCCCGCCGGCCATCCCGAATACTACACCCCGGCCGACACCCGCGAGGCCGAGCGCATCATCGCCGTCCGCCTCATCCGCGACACGCTCCACATGGCCGCCGACCTCGGCGCCCGCGCCGTGGTCGTCCACGCCGGCAATGTCGACATGACCCCTTATTCCTACCGGCTCCTCGATCTTCAGAACAGCGCCCACCCGGAGCGCTGGTACAACCGGTGGCGAACCAACCGCTGGCGCGCCCAGCTGGAGCTCAAGCGGCTCAAGGGGGCGCCCCCCCACCTCGCCGCCCTCTCCCGCAGCATCGAGGAGCTGCTCCCCGACCTGGAGGCCCTGCGCGTCGTCCTGGCCATCGAGAATCTTCCCACCTGGGAGTCCATCCCCACCGAGTCTGAATTGGGGACAATCCTGGAGCGCTTCCCGTCCCCCTGGCTGGGCGCCTGGTACGATATCGGCCATGGCGTCACCCGCGAGCGGCTAGGGTTTTCGAACCCCCGCCGCTGGCTGGACAAACTCGAGCCGCGCCTGGCCGGCATGCATATTCATGACGTGGACCCCAAGAATAACGACCACCTGGCGCCGGGCGCCGGCTCTCAGGATTTTAAACCTTTCCGAAAGTGGGCCCAAAAGGATATTCTCCGGGTGGTCGAAGTGCGTCCCGGTCTCCCGGCCGAAGCGCTCAAGGCGGGCTTGAGCCATCTGCGGGCCGCCTGGGAGGCGCCCGTGGATACGCCGCCGGCCTGACCGGCACAACCAAGGAGGAGCAGTCACCATGGCAAAGAAAGCATTGATCACAGGCATCACCGGGCAGGACGGGTCCTATCTCGCCGAGCTGCTCCTGGAGCAGGGCTACACCGTGATCGGCATGGTCCGCCGGTCCAGCACCGAGAACTTCGAGCGCATCCAGCACCTGCGGGATCGCATTGAGCTCGTCCAGGGCGACCTGCTCGACCAGTGGTCGCTGATCCACATCCTGGAAACCTCCCAGCCCGACGAGATCTACAACCTGGCCGCCATGTCCTTTGTTCCCACCTCGTGGAGCCAGCCCACGCTGACCGGCGAGTTCACCGGCATCGGCGTCACCCGCGTGCTCGACTCGATGCGCCTCGTCTGCCCCAAGGCCCGCTTCTACCAGGCCTCCAGCAGCGAGATGTACGGGAAAGTGCTGGAGGTGCCGCAAACCGAGAAGACGCCCTTTTACCCCCGCAGCCCCTACGCGGTCGCCAAGGTCTACGGCCACTACATCACGGTGAACTACCGCGAGAGCTACGATCTCTTCGCCGTCTCCGGCATCCTCTTCAATCCCGAGAGCCCCCGGCGCGGGCTCGAGTTCGTCACCCGCAAGATCACGGACGGCGTGGCCCGGATCAAGCTGGGCCTGGCCGACAGCCTGGCCCTCGGCAACGTGGAGTCCTGCCGCGACTGGGGCTTCGCCGGCGATTACGTCCGCGCCATGTGGATGATGCTCCAGCAGGACGCGCCCCAGGACTTCGTCGTCGCCACCGGCGAGTCGCACTCGGTGCGGGAGTTCTGCGAAGTCGCCTTCCATCATGTCGGGCTCGACTGGGCCCAGTATGTCCGCCAGGATCCCCGGTACATGCGGCCGGCCGAGGTCGACCACCTGTTTGGCGATGCGTCCAAGGCGCACCGCATTCTCGGCTGGAAACCGGAAGTCAATTTCGCCGGGCTGATCCGCATGATGGTGGATGCGGACATGGCGCGGCTCCAGGCCGGGCGGAGATAACACCGATGCGGGTTTTCATCACGGGCGCCTGCGGATTCGTGGGCCAATACCTGGTTCGGGAGCTCGAAGCCGCCGGCCATGAACCGTTTGGATTCGGGCTGGAGCCGCCTCCCGCCCCCCCTTTCTGCCCCGTGATCCAGGGCGACATTCTCAAGCCCGAATCCGTGGCCGAAGCGGTGAAGAAGGTGCGTCCGGACGCGGGCGTCCACCTCGCCGCCCTCGCCTCGCCCGCCGATGCGGCCACCCGAAGCGCCCTGATGGCCGCCGTCAACGTGCAGGGAACGGTCAACGTTCTCGAGGCGTTCCGCCGGGAAGCGCCGGCGGCGCGGCTGCTGACCGTCAGCTCCGCCCGCATCTACGGCTCGCGAAACCCCGGCGCTCCCATCCGGGAAGACGATCCGCTGACGCCCGACAGCCTCTACGCGGTCACCAAGGAGGCGGCGGACCGGCTCACGCTGCAATACGCGATCGATTTCCAGGCTCCCTTCCTGACGGCGCGCCCGCATAACCACACGGGCCCCGGCCAGGGCGAAGCCTTCAGCGCGGGCAGCTTCGCCGCCCAGTTCCGGCGCATGGCCGCCGGCACCGCCCCGCCCATCCTGAAGATTGGCAATCCGGAAAGCGCCCGGGACTTCCTCGACGTGCGCGATGTGGTCCGGGCCTACCGCCTGCTGCTGGAGCAGGGAAAACCCGGGCTGGCCTACAACATCGCCTCCGGCCGCCAAGTCTCGATCCAGATGATCATCGACACCCTCGCCCGGATTACCGGGGTCACGCCGGAGGTGCAGATCGAAGAGTCCCGCTTCCGGCCCGCCGATTTCAGCGCCCCCCTGGACACCTCCCGGCTGGTTTCCCACACGGGGTGGAGCCCCCGCTTGACGCTTGAACAGACGCTTCGGGACATGGTGACCGGTTAACGGGAGCAACATGAAAAGGCTTGCGAAATGGGGCGGCTGGATCGCGCGCCTGACGATCGGGATCGGCTTGGGCGCCTGGATCATCCACCGCCTTCTCGCCGAACCGCAGGACTTTGACTCCCGGGACTGGACCCGCTGGTGGCCTCTCTGGATGATCGGAGGACATCTGCTTTTTTTCGCGGCCTACCTGCTGGGCGTTGTCCGGTGGCGCCTCCTGATGGACAGCCATTCCATCCACCTGACCTGGAAACGGGCGTTTTCCCTCTTTTTCATCGGACATTTTTTCAACGCCTTCATGCTGGGGGCCACCGGCGGCGACATGGTTAAAGCCTGGTATGCCGCCCGGGAAACCCATCACCAGAAAACCGAAGCGGCCACCCTGGTTTTCCTTGACCGCCTGATCGGCCTGGTGGCGCTTGTTATCCTCGTCCTGGGCATCCTCGCCTTCCGGTACCAATTCCTCCTTTCCCAGCCATCGTTGAGCAAGGCGGCCCTGTTTCTTTTCCTTCTCCTCGCCGCGACCG
>CAIKKV010000676.1 GCA_903828035.1 uncultured bacterium | reverse complement strand
GGCCTTCACGCGGCTCGACTGGATCCGCACGGTCACGGAGGGCCGCGAGTTATCCCACGCCAGGATGGAAGCCGTGCGCTCCGCGCCGTACACGCGAGTCCAGCGATCCACCAGCTCGTCGGAATGCGATTCCCTCACGGCGATGGGAGCAGCTTCCAGCTCCTTCAGCAGCGTCTCTTTCTCGCGAAGGGCGCGCCTCAAAATGGCGTTCACAAATCCGCCGCCGGCTTTTCCGCGCGCCGACTTCACCGCCTCCACCGTCTCGTCCACCAGGGCGTACGGCTCCACCGTATCCATGTGGAAGACCTGGTACAGCGCCGCCAGCAGGTGCGCCTGGACAACCGGCTCCGGCTCGCGGTTGGCCAGCCGCTTCATGAGCCAATCCAGCTGACGCTTCCACTTGATGGCCCCGTAGGAAACTTCCATCAGGAATGGACGGTCCGACTTTTCATCGGCCATGAGACGGTCGGGGAAAAGCCCCTCCTCCATCCACTTCAAGATCACCCGGGCCGCCCGGTTGCGTGTGTCACCCTTCATCCTGGTCCTTTTCCCGGAGCGCGCCCAGCCGAAGCTGACCACATGCCGCATTGACGCCTTTGCCTCGCGAAAACCGGCAGGTGGCGTTGATGCCCTGCCTGTTGAGTGTCTCAAGAAACAGATCGAGCGTTTCCGGGAGCGGGCCCGTATGCGGATACTCGGGGACCGGACTGAGCGGAATCAAATTAACCCGGCAGAGGAACGACTTCAACAGGCCCGCCAGCGCAAGCGCCTGCTCCTTGGAATCGTTCACCCCCCTGATCAAGGTGTACTCGAAGGTGATGATCCGCTTGGTCTCGCGGGTGTAAGCCGCGCAGGCCGCAATCAGCTCCGGAAGCGGATATTTACGGTTCACCGGCATCAGCTTCGTGCGAAGATCATTGTCAGGCGAATGCAGCGAAACAGACAACTCCACCTGGATGTTTTCGCCCGGCAACCGTTGAATGCCGGGGATCACGCCGGCCGTGCTGATGGTCATGCGCCGCGCGCCAATGCCAAGCCCCTCCGGATCGTTGAGAATGCGCACGGCTTTCAGCACGGCGTCATAGTTGTCGAACGGCTCGCCAATGCCCATGAAGACCACGTTGCTGACTCGCTCTTTCCAGTAGCGGGCCGCCTGCCGGACCTGGTCGACAATCTCGGCCGTCTCCAGATTCCGGCGAAAGCCTCCCTTGCCGCTGGCGCAAAAGGCGCAATTGTACTTGCAGCCGACCTGGGAGGAGACGCACACGGTGCGGCGATCTTCCGAGGGAATCAGCACCGTCTCAATCGACTCCCCGTCAGCCAGCGTCAGCAGCAGCTTGATCGTGCCGGACGCATCCTGATGTGTTTTCTCGAGCCGCGTGGGGTTCAGCTCGAAAGCCTCATCCAGACGGGCCTGGAGGGCGGGGCCCAGGTTGGTCATGCTCGACCATTCCCCCGCCACCTGCACCTGCACCCAGCGCCAAAGCTGGTCGGCGCGAAAGCCCGGAAGCCCCATTTCCTTGATGGCGTTCTTCAATTCGTCCCGGGTAAGCCCCGGAATGGCACATTTTCCACTCATTCCATCAGTTTGCGCAAGTCACGCCGTAAATGCAAGGATTGGCTTCACAGCATCGGACTGTTCAGGTAGATTGCAATCCTATGAGCACCACACTGCCCGCCGATACCCACACTCATACGGCGCTCTGCCACCATGCGGAGGGCAGGCCCCTCGACTACGCCCGGGCCGCCACAGCCCGGGGGCTTCGTGAAATCTGCGTCACTGATCATGTGCCGGCCCCGGGCGGGTACGACGCCTCCTCCCGCATGGAAGGGGACGAGTTTCCCCAATACCTCGACTGGGTAAGCGAAGCCGCAAGCGCTTTCCCGGGCTTTGTGAAGCTCGGCATCGAAGCGGATTACCACCCGGGCTGCGAAGACTACATCCCGGCCTTCCTTGAAAAAACGCCGTTCGACCTGGTCCTGGGCTCCGTCCATTTCATAGGCGACTGGGGATTCGACAACCCGGCCACGCTCCCCCGCTGGGAAAAGGCCGACATCAGCGCCGTCTGGGACGATTACCTGGCACTGATTCGGCGCCTAGTGTCCATGAAATGCTTCGACGCCCTGTCCCATTTCGATCTTCCCAAGAAGTTCGGCCATCGCCTTCCGGAAGCGGTCATGCTGAACAAGGTGCGTCCGGTACTCGATCTGATCGCCGCCGCCG
>CAIKKV010000675.1 GCA_903828035.1 uncultured bacterium | reverse complement strand
GCCAGCAGCGACTCGTCTTCAAAAATCACATTGAGCTCCGGCCAATCCTTGCTCAGCCGGATATTTCGAACGATCATGGCAATCTCCTTATCCCCCATCTTCCACTTTACCCCCTCCTTCGTCAAGCCTGCCGCACGGAGAAAACTTGACTTCACCGGGCGGGCGTTTTAGGTTGCCGAGACGAAAGGGCTCGCATGCGCATCCTGGATCGCTATCTTTTACGTGAATTCCTGGCGCCCCTGGGAGCCAGCCTGCTGGCTTTCAGCCTGCTTTTCGTGATTTTCGACCTTTTCGACCGCATGGGCCGCTTCATCAACGCCTCGGCGCCCCTTCAGACCATTCCGGTCTACTACTTCCACTATCTCTTCGCCTTCAACGGAAACATCTCGCTGATCGTCGCCATCCTGCCCATCTCCCTGCTGCTGGCGGCCCTCTACTGCGCCTCGAACATGATCCGGCACAACGAGTTCGTGGCCATGATGGCGGGCGGCATCAGCTTTACCCGCATCCTGATGCCCTTTGCCCTGGTGGGCCTGCTCGCCAGCCTGCTGGCGCTGGGCGTCCAGGAATGGCAGGCCGCGCGCTCCAACCAGTGGATGAAACGCTACGAACGCACCGTGCTGAAACGGGAGACGGTTACACCGGCTATCAAGAACTTCCTCTACCTCAACGCCGCCGAGCGCCGGCTCTGGCAGATCCCCCTCTTCAACCCCACCAACACCTTTTCCCTGGGCACCGTGGTCGTGACGCAGATGAAGCCCGACCGCTCCGAGACGGTCTACACAACCGCCTCGGCCTACTGGGCCGACGGCACCTGGTGGCTGAGAAGCCCGCGCATCGAGCATAAGAACCCCGACGGCGCCCTGCTCGGCGATGCGGAAACACACCGGAAAGAATCCGTCGAAATGCGGGACTGGGACGAGACGCCCAACGATTTCGTGATCGAGCACGTGACCTCGGCCGACCAGGCGGGCGGCCGCAACACAAGCCCCTGGCAGGACCTCTCCACGCGCGACATCCGCACCTACCTGGACAACCACCCCGACTTCCCGAAGAAGAAGCTGGCCTCCATCGCCACCGACTATTACGCCCGCTACTCCACCCCGTTTACCTGCCTGATCGTGGCGCTGCTGGGCATCCCGGCCGGCCTCAAAACCGGCCGCTCCAACGTGATGGCCCGCATCCTGCTCTCGCTCGCCCTTTTTTTCCTCTTCTACTTCTGCCTGCAGGTGTGCCTCTATCTCGGCAAGATGCAGATGCTGCCGCCGATGCTGGCCGCCTGGCTGCCCAACATCCTGTTCACCGTGCTGGGCGTACGGATGATCGGATCCCTCAACTGACGCCCCGGGAGGTCCCATGAGCCCGACCCTTCATTCCATCATGATGGACGCCGTGCAGCGCAAGGCTTCCGACATCCACCTCAAGTGCGGGTGCCCGCCCGTGTTCCGCATCCATTCGGATCTCATCCCCGGCGACGGACAGCCCCTGACCGAGGCCGACGTCCGCCGGCTCAGCGCCGAAAGCCTGCCGGCCCATATGGCGGAAGAATACGAGAAGGAGAAGGAGGCCGACTTCGCCCTCGTCGATCCCGGGGCCGGCCGCTTCCGCGTCAGCCTGTTCACCACCCAGGGGCTGCCCGCCATGGCCCTGCGCCTGGTCAAGGCCAAGGTTCCCTCCCTGGCCGACCTGAACCTGCCGCCCATCCTGGCGGAATTGCTGACGTCCCCCCAGGGCATCATCCTGGTCACCGGCGCCACCGGCACGGGCAAGTCCACCACCCTCGCCTCCTTCGTCCAAATTCTCAACGAAACGCAGAACCTGCGGATCGTGACCATCGAGGACCCGATCGAATACCAGTTCACGGACGGCACCTGCCTGATCACGCAGCGCGAGGTGGGCTCCGACACCCTGAGCTTCCAGTCGGCGCTGAAGCGCGTGCTGCGCCAGGACCCGGATGTCATCATGGTCGGCGAAATGCGCGACCAGGAGACCTTCGAGACGGCCCTCAACGCGGCCGAAACGGGGCATCTGGTGCTGACGACGCTGCACGCCTCCTCCGCGGCCCACTCCGTCAACCGGATCCTGAACCTCTTCCCCGACAGCGAGCGGGAGCAGATCCGGCTGAATCTGGCCGGCAACCTCAAGGCCATCCTCTGCCAGCAGCTGGTGCCCTCGATCCGGGGCGGCGTCGTGCCGGCGGTGGAGATCCTGGTCAACACCCCCACCGTGCGCAAGCTGCTCGAGAAAAACAGGCTCGAAATCCTGAGCGCCGCCATCGAAACGGGAACGGGCGACGGCATGCAGTCGTTCAACCAATCCCTCTACGCCCTGATCCGCAAGGGGCTGATCTCCGAGCAGGAGGGGCTGCAGCACTCCTTCAACCCCGACCAGCTCTCCATGAACCTGAAGGGCATTTTCCT
Source organism: uncultured bacterium (assembly GCA_903828035.1). The sequence continues at coordinate 2,511 of CAIKKV010000675.1, read as the reverse complement.
GGATGAAGGCCGCCGAATCCTTCCCACCTGAGGCTCCATGAACAACCATCGCGTCGTCATCACGGGACTTGGAGCCGTCACCCCGTTCGGGGCCGGCATGGCCCCCTACTGGGCCGCCCTCCGCGAAGGGCGGCACGGCTTCACTCCCATCCGGGGCTTCGACGCCGCCGGCTTCCGCCAGCCCAACGGCGCGCAGGTGGATTTCGGGCAGCTCAAGGAGTCGCTGGTCCGGGAAGGCCTGCCGGAATCGGAGCCGTCGGTGGACATGGGACTGGTTGCCGCCGCCGAGGCGCTGCGGCAGGCGAAGGTCGACCGGCCCGCCAACCGCGCCTGGGCCGCCATCGCCGGCTCCGCCCTGGGCTGCCTCCACGGAAGCACCACGACGTTCGAGTCCTTCCGGACGAAGGGCTTGCGGGGGGTTCGCCCGACGGCGCTGCCCCGATTCATGAACAATTCGCTTTCGGCCAACATCTCGATCCGGTTCGGCCTCTCCGGCCCCAACTACACGATCGTTTCCGCGTGCGCCTCCAGCTCGGCCGCCATCGGCGCCGCCTATCGCATGATCCGCGCGGGGCTCGTGGACGGGGCCGTGGCGGGCGGCTCGGACGCCACCTTCGTGCCCATCCTCGTCGCCGCCTGGAACAACCTGGGCATCCTCTCCTCGCAATCCGACCCCGGCCTGTGCTGCCGGCCGTTCGATGCGGCGCGCGACGGCACCGCCCTGGGCGAAGGCGCGGCCATGCTGGTGCTGGAGGAGCGGGAGCAGGCGCTGGCCCGGGGCGTGCCAATCCTGGCGGAAATCGCGGGATATGCGGAAAACTCGGATGCCACCCATCTGGCCAATCCCCGGGCCGAGAGCCAGGCGCTCGCGATCCTCGCCGCCCTGCTGGACGCCGGCATGACGGCCGACGAACTGGGCTTTATCCACGCGCATGGAACAGGCACCGTGATCAGCGACCGCAAAGAGGCCGAGGCCCTGCGGCTGGCGCTGGGCGACGACACGGACCGGATCCCCGCCCTCTCCCTCAAATCCTACATCGGCCATACCCAGGGGGCGTGCGGGGCGCTGGAAACAGCCGCGGCCGTGATGACGCTGCTCGAGGGCGTCCTGCCGGGAAACCGGAACGTGCGCCAGGCGGATCCCGCCTGCCCGATCCGGCTGGCCGGCCCGCAAGCGGAACCGCTGACCCGAAAGGCAGGCCTCAAGACCTGCTTCGGGTTCGGGGGGCACAATACGGCGCTGGTGCTGAAAGCGGCAGAATAAGAATCAGGCAATCGTCGGGCGCGTCAGCTTGCACAGCGTCTTCCACATCGCCTCGGGGGTCGTCTCCGCCATCAGCTTTTCGCGGGCTTCCTCGGTGATGAACGTGGTCGTGAGGCCCGCCAGCAACTTGAGATAGAAGGCGCTGGCGGCGGTCGGAATGACCATGAAAAAGATCAGGCGGGTCAGCTTGCGCGGCGAGCCGAACTTGACGCCCTTGCGGCTCATGCCCACCGCCATGGTAAGGCCGCCCCCCTCGACGCAGCGGACGTGGGGAAAGGCGATGCCGTGCTCGACGGCCGTGCTGACGATGGTCTCGCGCCGGATGGCGTCCTCGGTGAGGCGGTCGGCCATGTCCACAAAGCCTGTTTCCTGGAGCTTGACGGCCATTTCGCGGATGGCCTCGTCGCGCTCCACGGCCTCCAGGTGCGGAAGCATGAGCGACACGTCGGAAAACCGCTGGATGCCGATCTTCCGCGGGCCCACCCGGCTGGCGGGCCGCTGCTCGTTCCGGAGGGGCGACTCCGGATGAAACAGGATGCGCGTGCAGGTGGGGCAGCTGCAGACCACATTGCCCTGGCGAACGATCTGAACCAGGCTGGTCGGCAGGTGCATGCCGCAACCGGCGCACACGCTGCCGAGAACCGGCACGATGAACATGGGGTCGCGCTTCTGGAGCTTGCCGACGGTCAAACGGATATCGTCCGCCAGTTGAACGGTAAGGCTTCCGATGGAGGCATCCAGCTGGGCCAGGTCGGCTTCCTTTCCCGATACCTTTTGCTCGGCGCGGACAAGGGCAAGTTCCTGAAGCTGGACAAGGTGATTCACAATGGGGTGCATAAATCCTCTACGTTAACATAAATCGAGATGTAACAGAATGGATCCAAACACCCCGTTTGTCAAGACAACGGAGGCGGATTTCAGGCGAAAGCCTGGCTCATTGTGCGCATCCGCTCATCCGGCCCGAAGAGCACCAGCGTATCGCCCTCGCTGATCACATCGGATGCGCTCGGCGCAAGGGTTGTCTCCTCGGCCTGCCCCACGCCCTTGTGCCGCAAGGCCAGCACGTGAACCCCGTAGATATTGCGGATCCGGGCCTCGGCCAGGGTCTTTCCGACCAGCCCGGCGGGCGCTTTCATCTCCACAATGCTGGCGCCGCCGGAGAGCTCGATGTAGTCGAGGATCGACGGGGCGGCGATGGAGCGCGCCAGCCGAATGGCCATGTCGCGGTCGGGATAGATGACGCGGTC
>CAIKKV010000674.1 GCA_903828035.1 uncultured bacterium | reverse complement strand
TTTCACGAGCGGGGCGATGTACGAACCGGCGGGCCCCGATCTGGGATAGGGGAATAGGATGACCGGGGACCCGGATGCCGCGTCGAGTTCGAATCTGAACCAATGGCCTGTTCCGGGACGTTGCCCCAGCAGCGAACACGCAACCGCTTCCAACTCGGGCATGAAACGGCTGTTTACGGCTGCGGCGCAGTCGGACTGAAGCTGTTTGCGCGTTTCTGGCGTTGCGAGGCCGAGGGGGCGTCGTCGAGATCGGCTTCGTTCCACCCAAGCGAGGCGGGTGTGAGCCCGAGATCGATATCTTCGGAGAAACGGTCAATGGCGCCAAAGACCTTTGACAACGACGTGCCCCCCTTGAAGACGCACTCTGAACCAAGCTGGGGCGTGGCGACGATGCGGCCGAGCAACCAGCAGACCCAGAAGTCCTTTTCGACGATGAATTCCGGCACGCCCGCGCGGTTGGCGTAGTTGCGCCAGTATAGCGCGCGTTCCTCGGCCGGGAGTGATGCGAATGATTTCACGAGGCGTCCTCCTTCCGGGCGATGGCGCGAAAATGCGGGTGCATCCAGGCCGGTGCGAGCGTAATATCTTCTAGCAAACGGTGACGGTCCCCGGGAGAGAGCAGTGTGCGCAAGTGGGCTATCCGTTGCGGTGTAATGTTTGCCTTGCCGACATAGCGAAACGCCGCGATCACGAGACCGGTCGTCCGGCCTGCGGCGGTCATCATGCGTGGCGAAGCCCGGCGCAGTTCGATCACCTGCCGCCCATAATGAACCTTCCGGGGTTTGCCGTCCGTCAGGAAGACCACGCGGGCCGGCACCTGGTCCGACAGTCGGAGGAGGTTGGCCGCATATCCGCCGAACGGCTGGAGGCGTACGTGGTCGCGATCGGCCAAAGCCTGAGCCACGGCCTCCACGGGCGGAAGGATATCTCCCAAAACCGGGTGTTGTTTGGTCTGGCAGTAGAGCCCGCGGGCGAGCCGCCTCAGGCAGCCCGACGCCACCAGACGGGAAAGTGCTTTGTCAATGGCCGTGCGGCTATCGAGGTCAAGAAACCGCCCCGCGTGGAACACGCTCTCGGGAGTGGCCTTCTCAACCCGTCCCAGGATGCGGTCGGCCGTGCTGTTGTTGGTATGTGGTGGCCATTACGTCAGATAAAGTGGCGTCCTTTTCTGACAATAGCAACCTTCAAATACGCTTGGACGCCTGATCGGGCGTACGCTGGTGGTCGCTAAATATCATTGGTTTTCGCGTTATAACCTATAGACGAGCGTCATGCCGAGCAATCGGTGTAGCGCTTTTTCCCGTTTGATCATCAACCAGGCCGCTCAGGCGGCTACCACTCAAAATGGTGGCCGCCGGGCGCGCCGTCTTACTGTGCCCTGCCGTGCCATCGGAAAGGAACCGATGAGTCCGACAGCAGGAATGATGCTAATGAACCAGGTGCTGCCGCTGATCGCGGGAGCCATCGCCCGTGGGGCGGTGAAGCCCGTTGGGTGTGAGGACCGGGAAGAACTGAATGCCGAAGGCTGCGCGATGGCAGCGGCGATGCTGGACAGTGCGGAGGCCAAGGGCAAGGCCGTGGCGCCGTCAAGCGTGGCCTACTACACGCTTCAGGCGTTGAAGTCTGGCCGCCGGTCGGGTTACGCGGGGCGCACGGATGCGATGGGCGCGGGCACGATCCTGGACGGCAACGCTCAACTGCGCTCTATCGATGAAGGCATCGCGGATGACGAAGAGGGCGGCGACGAGATGACGCTTCACGATGTCCTGGCGGGGAGCATGGAAGCGGTGGACACAGAAGCGGCGCGGCGCATTGACTGGAATCGGGTGCTGGATCAGTTGGACGAACGGCGCCGGGTCGTCCTCAAATGTACCGCCGAAGGCTACGGGACGGACGAGATCGCCAGCACGCTCAAGGTGTCCGCGCCCCGGGTATGCCAGCTGCGTGAATCCATCGGCCCCTACATCATCAAGGCGTGGGGCACGACCGGACTGGCGAGCGGGGGCTGA
>CAIKKV010000673.1 GCA_903828035.1 uncultured bacterium | reverse complement strand
GCAGACGGAGTTCGCCGATCTCCCCGGCGCGGTTCTCTACACCACCAACTGCCTGATGCCCCCCAAGGCCTACGGCGACCGCCTGTACACCACGGCCTTGGTCGGCTTCCCCGGCGTGGCGCACATCCCGATGGGCCCGGACGGCAAGAAGGATTTTTCGCCCGTCATCAAGAAGGCCCTGGAGCTGGGCGGCTGGACGCAGTCGGTGGACGGCAAGCCGCTGCAGACGGGCTTTGCCCGCAACACGGTGATGAGCGTGGCCGGCACGGTCATCGACGCGGTGAAGAGCGGCGCGCTGAAGCACATCTTCCTGGTCGGCGGCTGCGACGGCGCCAAGCCCGGACGCAACTACTACACCGAGTTCGCGGAAAAGACCCCGAAGAACACGATCATCCTGACCCTGGCCTGCGGCAAGTACCGGATCAATCACCTGGACCTGGGCACGCTGGGCGGACTGCCCCGCCTGCTCGACATGGGCCAGTGCAACGATGCCTACTCGGCCATCATGGTGGCCGTGGAGCTGTCCAAGGCGTTCAACTGCACCGTGAACGAGCTGCCGCTCTCGATGATCCTGTCCTGGTACGAGCAGAAGGCGGTGTGCATCCTGCTGACCCTCCTCTCGCTCGGCGTGAAGAACATCCGGCTCGGGCCGACCCTGCCGGCGTTCGTCTCTCCCGCCGTGCTCGACGTGCTGGTCACCCAGTTCGGGATGAAGCCGATCACGACGCCCGATGAGGACCTGAAGGCCATTCTGGGCTAAGCGGGAACGTCTGTTACCACCGGGCGGCCGTCGCGCGATGCGACGGCCGCCTTTTTGTTTTCAGGTAGGGCTCGCAGCGCTCGCCCCTCCGGTATAAGGCGCGAAGCATTCGGAGGGCGGAGCGCTGCGACGCCTTCGATGACGCGGTCTATTAAATTGCCCCAAAATCGTGATGCAGGGCAGGTGGAAAAGCGATAAGATACCGCCATGAACAAGATCCAGGTCGGCTTATACGGCGTGAACGGGCATCAGATTGCGCGGCATCTGGAGGCGAACCCGCGCGCCGCCTGTCGGGGATTTGCCGGATTTTCCCGGGAGCGTCTATCCGAGGGCTTGCGGAACGACGCGGGCGCCCGGGATTACGGCACGCTGGACGCCATGCTGGCCGATCCGGAGCTCGACTTCGTCAGCCTCTGCTCGCCGAGGCGCGATAACCAGTGGCGCGAGGCTATCGCCTGCCTCGAGGCGGGCAAGCATGTGTATGCGGAAAAGCCCTGCGCGCTCACCGAGGAGCAGCTCGACGCCGTGCTGGCCGCCGCGGTCCGGGGGAAGCGGAAGTTCCACGAGATGGCGGGCTCCGCGTTCGACCAGCCGTACCGGGAGATGGGCCGTCTGGTCCGCGGGGGAGCGATCGGAACGGTCGTCCAGGCCTGGGCGCAGAAATCCTATCCGTGGCATGTCAACCGGCCGCAGGATGAGGGGCTGGACGGAGGGCTCCTGATGCAGGCCGGCGTCCACGCGGTGCGGTTCATCGAGCACGTCACGGGCTTGCGGGCGGAGTCCGCGGAGGCCATGGAGACCCGGCTGGGCAACCATGAGCCGCAGGGCCAGTGCCGCCGGGCCGCGCAGATCATGATGCGCCTGTCCAACGGGGGGCTGGCCTCGGCCCTCATCAACTACCTGAATCCGAACAAGAGCTTCGGCTCCTGGAGCAATGAGCATGTTCGTGTTTTCGGGACAGCCGGATTTGTGGAGTCCACCGACGCCGGCTCCCGCACGCGGCTCGTCCTGGATGAGCGCGACTGCGGTCCGCTTCAGCCGGCGGAGCCCTCGCTCGACTGGTTCGAGTGTTACCTCGATGAACTGGCGGGAACGGGGACATTTCCCCTTTCGCTGGAAGAGGAGCTGCACCCGACCCGCGTGGTGATCCGGGCAAAGCGCTCCGTCCGTTGACTTGGATTCGCCTTTGCCCTAAAGTAATCCGCTTCATTGAGGCTTGCGAACACGATCCGGTTGACAAGGGATTGCATGAAAACGCCATGGATAACGGGCCTGGGGCTGATCGCCGCGCTTTCTTTTGCCGCGGACGACCGGCCGGACTGGACGTCTCCGGTCGGGCCCGACGGCGTCACGCGCCTCATCGTGGAGGCCGAGGAGATGAAGGGCCTCGCGCCTGGCGGATCCGGCGGCGCGAGCCCCGACTGGCGGGTCGGCAGCTTCGGCGGGCATGGCCAGAGTCGCACCCGGACGGCGATGACCGATGCGGGCGACAACCCTGCCAAGCTGACGGCCACGATCGAGGTGCCCAGCAACGGCACCTACAAGCTGTGGGCCAAATACGAATGCCCGTCGAGTTCCAACGCTGCATTTGATGTGGCGCTCCGGCAAAACGGCTTGATTCGGCGTGAAGTCTTCCGTAAAACCTACGGCCTAAGGTGTGGCGAGGGCGAGAGTGTCGAGGGCTATGAGGTCGCCTTGCAAACAGGGCGCTATCGCCTCCGGATCACCAAGGCCGCGAGCCCCGAGCCGGCCGGCATCCGGTCGATCGACGTCCTGATGCTGACCTCCGATCCCGCCCCGCTTTCGGTTTCCCTGATGCTGGACGAATTGCGCCGCGCCAATCATGTCTTCATGCGGTTCCGGGTTTATCCCGAGGCGCCCTGCCCTGCACGGATGGCGTGGTCCCTGGCCGGGGGGGAGGCGGGCGGGGAGATCGCCTCGCACCAGTTCAAGGAGCCGCTGAAACCGGGCGAGACAAGCGTGTGGATGGATGTCGGGTCTTGTCTGAAAGTCGAAAACGCGTCTACATTTTTCACGGAGGCCATGGCGGTCGATCCGGTGACGGGTCAAGCGGTCACGAATCCGCCCGTGTTTATTCCCTTTGCCGTGGACGTGGCGCTCGCCCCGTCGGACAAGGCGGTGGCGAAAACCTTCGTGGCTTCAACGCGGGAGGGCTATCGCCGGCTCGCTATTCTTCTGCAGCCCGATTTGAAAACGGACGAGGGGTTGGCCTGGAGCCGGCCGCTGGGGGACCTCTACCGGAGTCTCGCGGACGAGCTGAATCGCGAACCCCGCCTTGTCGAGGCGTCTCCCGCCCGGATGCGGTTTTCCTGTGCGGCGGGCGCGGAGGACCCGGATGCGGATCCCGCGTGGGCCGGGGATGCCGGTGCGCTTTTCAGGAAAGCGCTTGGCTTCAATGCGGAGCCGGAGAAGGGGAGGACGGGCGAACCGGAGTCGCTTTTCAAGGGCGCGTCCGCGGCGTCCGGACTGGAAGTCGAATTTTCCCTTGGCCGCCGCAAGTGCGATGTCAAGTATGGGGCAGGGGAGAGGCTCCGGCTTCAACTTGATCGCCGGGCGGATCGGACGCCCGGGAAACGGCTTCAGGACGTGGTCGGGGCCTGGGGGCAGAACGCGAAGGATGTGATGTGGGGCGGGGTTCAGCCCTTCGGAGATGGAGTCGGAGGCGGCCTCAACCTCCGAACGGCGATGCCGCTGCTGAAGGTCATGCGGCGGGCCAGCGATATGGCCGCCGCCACCGAAAAATGGCTCGAGCCGGCCAGGGCCGTGGATGCCCCGGTGGCCGTGTTGCTTTCCGGCGAGGATCGCGAGGCGCGGGCGGCGCACGAGATCGCCTACGCGGCCTTGCGCGAGGCCGGCTACCGTGTGGACCTGATTTCCGAGGCCGATGCGAGGAACGGGTATCTGCCCCGCTATAAAGCCCTGGCCGTTTGCGGCGGCATTCGGGACGCCGCGGCTGCGGACGCCATTGCCGGCTGGGTGATGAAGGGCGGGCTGCGGCTTTCCCCTGCAAACGACGCGCGGCTCGCGGCAGAATTGGCGAAGGCCGGAATCCGTCCCGATATCAGGGCCGACAAGGCGCACCTGGTGTTCAACCGCCTGACCGGCAGCGAAGGCACGGTGGTGACGGTGGTGAACCCCGGCCGCCAGCAGGCGGGCGTGGCGGAGGCCGTGACGGTGGAGATCGACGGACTGACCCGCGTGGGCCGGGTCTGGTCGTACGCCTTTCCCCGGGGGCTGGAGAGCAGCCGGAACGGGACTGTCCTGACGATCCGGGTCCCGTGCGTGGACCTGGCGGATGCGATTGTGATCGAAAAGTAGAAGCTGTCTGAAAGGATGAACATGCAACGTGTGATTCAGGTGGGAACGGGGGGGCGCGGGCAGGATTATCGCGACTCCGCGGCGGTTGGTTTTCCGGGCGTGGTGTCGCTGGTCGGCCTGTGTGACACGAATCCGGGGCGGATCGAAGTTTATCAAGAAGCCCTGCTGAAAAAGGGGCTCGAGGTTCCGGGTTTCCCCCCGGATCAATTCGAGGCACGGATCCGCGAGTTGAAGGCCAACCTGGTGGTGGTGACCACCCGCGACAGCACGCATGACGAGTATGTGATCCGGGCGCTCGAGGCGGGCTGCGATGTGATCTGCGAAAAGCCGATGACGACGGACGTGGAAAAGTGCAAGGCCATCCTGGCGGCCGTCAAGCGGACGGGCCGGCAGGTGCGCGTCACCTTCAACATGCGCTACTCGCCGCCCCGGATGCAGGTCAAGGAGCTGCTCCAGTCGGGCGTGGTCGGCCGGATCCTCTCGGTCGAGTTCCGCTGGCTGCTCAACACCAGCCACGGGGCCGATTATTTCCGCCGCTGGCACCGGAACAAGGAGTTCAGCGGGGGGCTCATGGTGCACAAGGCCACCCACCATTTCGACGCGGTCAACTGGTGGATCAACGACGTGCCGGCCACCATCTCGGCCACGGGCGCCCGGCAGTTCTACACCCCGCAACAGGCCGAGCGCTATGGCCTGACCCGCCGCGGAGCCCGGTGTCACGGCTGCCCCGAATCCGGCCGCTGTCCCTTCTACCTGGACATGGCGGCGCACGCCTCCATGAAGAAGATGTACCTGGATCAGGAGCATTACGACGGCTATTTCCGCGACCAGTGCGTCTTCAGCCCGGCGATCGACATCGAAGACACGATGAATCTCGCGGTGGAGTATCGCAGCGGCATCCGCATGTCCTATTCCCTGAACGCCTTCACGCCGTGGGAAGGGTATGAGATCGCCTTCAACGGCACCAAGGGCCGGCTGGAGCATTCCGCCCGGGAGGGGGTCGGCGCCTTCGGCGACGGCTCGACGCCCGGCGAGGTCAAGGGGGTTGCCATCCGCGTCTGGCCCCATTTCGGCACGCCCTATGCCGTGACTCCGGCCGACAGCAGCGGCGGCCACGGAGGCGGCGACGCGCGCCTGATGACCGACCTGTTCCGCCCGGATCCGCCGCCGGACCCGCTGGGGCTGCGCGCCGACTATCGCGCCGGCGGCTGGTCGATCCTGACCGGCATCGCCGCGAATATCTCGATGAAGGAGCGGCGCGTCGTGGATGTGGCGGCGCTCGTGCCCGGGCTTCCGCTGCCCGACTATCCGCCGACCCCGTCCTGGGATGAGCCGATCCCGCTGCCGGAAAAGAAGCCGGCGGACAAGGCCTAGGCGAGCCGGCCGCGACCCTGGGATATCAGCGTTACCTATGAGCGAAGGGGGAGTCCATGAGCATGAGGATGGAGCCGCGGATACTGGGAACAGTCTGTGTGCCGTGGACGGAGCGCTTCGAGTTCGACGAGGCGCGGTTCCGCCGCGTCGTGCGCGATCTGCAGGGCAAGGGATTGAAGGACCTTTACGTGTTCGGCACGGCCGGAGAGGGACACGCGGTGGATGACCGCCAATTCCGGGCCGTTGCCGGAACGTTCTTCGACGAGATGAAGTCGGGCGGCGGCTTATGCCAGCTGGGGGTGATCGGCCTGTCGGTCCCCCAGGTGAAGGCGCGGATCGAGATGGGGCTGGAGCTGGGCTTCCGGTCGTTTCAAATCAGCTTCCCCTCCTGGGGCGCGGTGAACAACCGCGAGATGCAGCTGTTTTTCGACGCCATCCTGGGCGCCTATCCGGCTTGCGAGTTCCTGCACTACAACCTGCTTCGCGGACTGCGCAAGATGACGGGCAGGGAATATGCCGAGGTGGCGGCGCGGCACGCGAACCTGGTGGCGACGAAAAGCGGGGGAAATGCGCCCGCGCAGATCCTGGGGCTGCTTCGGCACGCCCCCGAGCTTTGTCATTTCATGACCGAGCTGGATTTTTCCATGGCGAGCCTGTTCGGAGATGCGGGGCTGTTGGTTTCCCTCGGCGCCTTGAATCCCCGGCGGGCTCGGGCATTTTTCGAGGCGGCGCGGCGGCAAGACAGGGAGGCCATCGCCGCGGCGGCCCGGGAGTACAGCGAGCTGCTGGAGCTTGTCCTGCAGAGCGTCAAATCCGGCGCGCACATGGACGGCGCCTACGACAAGCTGTTCGTCAAGGCCGCGCTTCCCGATTTCCCCCTGCGCCTGCTACCCCCCTACCAGGGCGCGTCGGATGAGGAGTTTTCCGTTTTCCAGCAGGCGCTGAAAAGCCGGTTTCCGCAATGGACGGAAGGCTAAAAGCTTATTTTAGGCGCGACTTTTTCCGGTTTCCATGGTATGATTTCCTTATGGGCGCGGAGCCTGATGAAAAGGAGACGCCGTGGTTTTCAGGAAAGTTCGGGTCGCGCGACAAGCGATCCTGTTTATGGCGGGAGCGGTCCTCTCAGCCGGATCGGCTTCGGCCTGCTCCCGGATTTTATGGAACGACAACACGATGGCGGTCGTGGTCGGGCGAACCATGGACTGGCCGGGCTCCACCGAGCCGGTGCTGACTGTTTTTCCACGCGGCATGGCGCGTGATGGAGGCCGGCTGGGGCCGGAGCAGGTGGTGCGGGAGAATCCGCTGCGCTGGATTTCCAAATACGGTAGCCTGGTGACCACCATGTATGGGCTGGGGGCCGCGGACGGCATCAATGAATGCGGGCTGGCCGCGCACCTGCAGTATTTCACGGCCGCCGATTACGGGCCGCGCAATGCGGGCAAGCCCGGCCTCCAGGCCGGCTTGTGGGCGCAGTACCTGCTCGACCGGGCGGCCACCGTCCCGGAGGCACTGGCGGCCATGGACGGCATTCAGCTCGTGATGGCGGAAGCGCGGGGGGCCGCCACGGCGCTGCACCTGGCCATCGAGGATGCGAGCGGGGATTCGGCGATCATCGAGTTCATCGAGGGCCGGCGGGTTGTCCATCACGGCCGGAAGTACAAGGTGATGACCAACGATCCGCCTTATGACGACCAGCTGGCGCTTTTGGGAAGGCAGGATTTTTCGAAGACCGTTGATGCGGGCGCCTTCGGGAGCGTGAGCCCGGCCGACCGCTTCCTGCGGGCCTCCTACTTTCTTTCAGGCCTGGCCGCCCCTCGAACGGAGCGGGAGGCGGTTTCCAGCCTGATGGGCGTGACGCGGAATGTGTCGGTCCCGCCCGGCACGCCGTCGCCCATGGGCCCGTACCATACGGAGTACCGGATTATCGGCGACCTCACCCATGG
>CAIKKV010000672.1 GCA_903828035.1 uncultured bacterium | reverse complement strand
GGCTCGGCCGTGGCCTACGGGCTGAACGCCGGATTGATCCCGATCCGCAAAAAGGGAAAGCTGCCGTACAAGACCCTCAACCAGGCCTACTCGCTGGAATACGGAACGGCTGAGCTCGCCATGCACGTGGACGCGGTGAATCCGGGCGAGAAGGTTCTGCTGATCGACGATCTGCTGGCCACCGGCGGCACGGCCAAGGCCGCCTCGCAACTCCTGGAGCAGGGCGGCGCCAAGGTGGTTGAAATCGATGTCCTGATCGAGCTCGAGTTTCTCAAGGGCCGGGCCAAGCTGACGCCCCTTCCCCTGTATTCCGTCTTCGCTTATTAGCGTCCGTGTTTCCCTTATGAAAACAACTACGCCTCCTTAAAGGCAGGCTACGCACTTTACACGTTAAGCGCCCCTTGAAACTCCCCCCGGCAGTAGGGTTATTCCTTATGGAAAGGTCCTAGTCCATCGCCCAACATGAGCGTCGAACCGGGGATGCGCTTCGGTGAACGGTAACTATCGGGGGCCGCCTCATGCCGGTTGAATTCAAGGACTACTATCAGACCCTCGGCGTCACTCGCACCGCGACGGACGAGGAAATCAAGCTGGCCTTTCGCAAGCTGGCCCGCCTCTATCATCCGGATGTCTCAAAGGACAAGGCCCGATCCGAGGGCAAGTTCAAGGACATCAACGAAGCCAACGAGGTTTTGAGCGATCCGGAGAAGCGCCGGAAATATGACGAGCTGGGCGAAAACTGGAACCATCCCGAACGACAGGCGCCGCCACAAGACGGCCGCTTTGGCGGAGGGGCCGGGGCGGGACCTGAGTTCCATTTCGAAGGAACCGGCTTCAGCGATTTCTTCGAGCAATTTTTCAGCAACAGAAGCCGCCCTCCGGGCGGATACAGGGCGGGCGCCGAAAGCATGTCGCAACGCGGGCAGGACATCGAAGGCGACATCCTGGTGACCCTGGACGAAGTCCTGCACGGTTCAACGCGCACCATCCGCCTGCAGCGAACCGATCCCCGCACCGGTCAATCCGTCACGCAGACCTTGCTGGTTAAAATTCCGCCCGGCGTTCGGGAAGCGCAGCTCATCCGTCTAGTCTTATGTCCCATAAATAACGTTGCACTAGAATGCCATTCTTTCTATGATACTGGTCACCATCCTGGAGGAGGAACCAATGTCAAAGAATGTGGCCAGTCCGATCAATTTAGAGCCGGAAATTAAAGAACAACTGGAATCCATTTGCCGGTCCCATAGCATTCCACGCTCAATATCAGTTAGAGCTCGGGTTGTTCTGTTGGCGGCACAGGGAATTGAGAATCGCTTTATCGCCAAACAGGTTGGGCTACACCGCAACGGCGTAGGGAGATGGCGGCAACGGTTTCTAGAGTTCGGACTGCAGGGGATACACGACGAACTGCGCCCTGGACGGCCTCGTTCTGTTGGGGACGAACAGATCGCACAGCTAATCAACCAGACATTAAAAAGCCGACCCAAGGACGCCACTCATTGGACAACACGACTTATCGCCGAGGAGACTGGCATATCCAAATCAACAGTCCAAAGAATTTGGAGTGCGTTTGGGCTCCAGCCGCATCGCCATAAATCCTTTAAGTTTTCAACGGACCCCTTCTTCATTGAAAAGGTGCGCGATATCGTCGGGCTTTATCTTAATCCCCCGGAAAATGCGGTTGTTCTTTGTGTGGACGAAAAGAGCCAATGCCAAGCGTTAGAACGCACTCAGCCGATATTGCCCATGGGTCTGGGATACGTGGAAGGCATTACACACAACTATGTCAGGCACGGGACAACTACATTGTTTGCGGCATTAGACATCGCCAGCGGGGAGATCATCGGTAAATGCCAGCCTCGACATCGGCATCAAGAATTGCTCACGTTTCTTAATCACATTGAGAGTAATGTCCCCGCCAATCTCGACCTGCATTTGGTAATGGACAATTATTGTAGCCATAAACACCCCAAGGTGCGGGCTTGGTTGGCCCAACGACCACGTTTCCACGTGCACTTTACCCCAACCTATTCATCATGGCTAAACCAGGTTGAACGATGGTTTGGGCTCATTACACAACGCGCCATTCGAAGGGGTTCATTCCGAAGCACAAAAGAGCTGATCACTCGGATTGACCACTTTGTCAAAGCCTACAATAAAAACTGTCGTCCTTTTTGTTGGACTGCGACGGCAGATTCGATTTTGGCAAAACTCGCAAGGCTGTGCCATGTTATTTCTGGGACAGGAGACTAGCCGGTAAAGGCGGGGAAGGCCTGGGAGGCGGCGACCCGGGGAACCTGTATTTGCGGGTCGCCTTTGCCAAGCACCCCGATTTCCGGGTGCAAGGCTCCGATCTGCATGCCGATCTGGAGCTGACTCCCTGGGAGGCGGTGCTGGGCGCCACAATCGACATGCCGACGCTCGACGGGATAGTCGCCTTGAAGATTCCGCCCGGAACAATGGCGCAGAGGCGTTTTCGTTTACGTGGAAAGGGATTGCCCTCGGGCGCCGGCACGCGGGGCGACCTCTACGCCACCGTCATCATCCAGATCCCTCCACAAGTGACGCCGGATCAACAAATCATTTGGGAGAAGTTGGCCGCGGCCTCATCCTTCAATCCGAGGAACGCTCATGAGTAAACGATCCGAATCGGACAACTCCACAGCCCTGTCAATCGAGCTGTTCCAGCCGACACCCGACGTTCTTTACAGCCTCGATGTGGCCGAACATCTCTCGGGCGTCTCCCGTCATTCCATCCTGGTCTATTGCAACGCCGGTCTTGTGCGGCCCGTCTTGCAGCCGCCACACGGAATCATGGCTTTCACGGAAGAGGCGATCTATGCCATCCGGCGGATTGAGTATTATCGAAATCTCCGTCAAAGCGAATTAAGCAGGCTCAAACTCGTGTTCGACCTGCTTGATGAGGTGGAGCGACTGCGCGCCGAGCTTCGATTTTTACGCGATCATTAGGCAAATGAGCCGAATATGAACCCTATTCGGCTCAAAAATATATGTATATTTGAGCCGAATCTGTGTTATAAACGCCTCATGAGCTACAACTGGGAGCAATCGGACTGGCCCAATTTCACGTATAAAGCAACCGAACTCGAAGGACTGGTCCTGGCCTTTACCGAGAAAGTCGGGCGTCTTGGGGGCCTGCTTGATGCCATGCCACAGAATCTCCAAAGCGAGACGCTGATCAATTTAATGGTTTCAGAAGCCATTAAGACCTCCGAAATCGAAGGCGAGCATCTCCGGCGTCACGATGTGCTTTCGTCGATCCAAAACAATCTGGGCCTGAACAAAACCGCGGAGCCTATCGGCGACAAGCGGGCGGAGGGGATCGCGGAACTGATGCTCTGCGTCCGGAAGGACTGGCAGCTCCCGTTAAGCGAGGAACTTTTGTTTGCCTGGCATCGGATGCTGATGAAAGGCTCCCGCCACGTTCACTCCGGCGAATGGCGCACACACGGCGAGCCCATGCAGGTTGTTTCCGGAACGATCGGCAAGGAGACCGTTCATTTTGAAGCCCCCCCTTCCGCCAGGGTCCCGCATGAAATGCGTCTCTTTATCACCTGGTTCAACCAGACGGGACCGGGCGGTGCAACCGAAATAAAATGGGCGCCCGTGCGGGCGGCCATCGCCCATCTCTATTTCGAATCGATCCACCCGTTTGAGGATGGAAATGGCAGGATCGGACGGACGATTGCGGAAAAGGCGATCTCGCAGGGAGCCGGTCGACCGGTCTTGCTGAGCCTTTCCCAATCCATCGAAACCGACAGGGCCGGTTACTATTCAGCATTGAAACAGGGACAGAGCTCGAATGAGATCACCCTCTGGATCGCCTGGTTCACGCGCATGCTGCTCACCGCCCAGAACCAGGCCGAGTCCACCATTGAGTTTACGCTGAAAAAGGCCCGGCTGTTCGCCCGGGTTCAGGAGCAGCTCAATGAGCGGCAACTCAAAGTGTTGCGGCGGATGCTCAGGGAAGGCGCCGACGGTTTTGAAGGCGGCCTGAGCGCTGATAAATATCGAATAATTACAGGAACAACCAAGCCGACCGCCACGCGCGACCTCCAGGACCTGGTCAAAAAAAACGTCCTCGTTTCAACCGGTGGCGGCCGCAGCGTCCGCTACCAGGTCAAGCTGTGAACTCCAAGTAATGGCGTCAACTTCTCGCCTCACAAT
This sequence comes from uncultured bacterium, assembly GCA_903828035.1. The sequence goes on along the minus strand of CAIKKV010000672.1, from coordinate 9,908 downwards.
ACTTCGTGGAGAAGCGGAACGGATTGGAAGCCGCAAGCGTCCCGGTCTCCGTGGCGGGATTGCCGAAGGGGTCATATTCATAATGAGCCCGCTTCACGCCGTTGCCCCCTATCAAATCCGTCACATTGCCGTTGCCGTCGTAGGCGATGTAATTGGCCATCGTTGTGGCTCCGCCAAAGCTGGCATTGAGCAATCCGCCCACGCCCCCCGCGCCCTGCAACGTCCCGCTCAAGTCCAGCCCCCAGACATACCCTTTCGTGACGGTCACGGAGTTGGCGTTGCGGGTCTCCCCTACCAGATTCCATCCATCGTAAATGAACTTCCTGTTCACCTGCCAGACCCACGCCCCGCCCTCGTACTTGGAGCGCACCATGGAGATCCTGCGCCCCTGATGGTCGTAATTGAAAACCAGCCTCATCACGGGCACATTGGTGGGCAAACCGCTCAACAGCGTCCTCGCCTTTTCCAACCGGTTCTCCGCGTTCCATTCGTAGGTGAACCGCCCATCGGAAGTCATGTCGCCGTCGGCATCATACGTGAAGACCTCCGGAGTCTTGGCCACGAACACTCGCCCAGCGCTGGCCGTGTAGCTGTTGGTGGCGGACGCTTCAACCACGACCTTCTTGTAGTCGGCCGTGGTTGAATTCGTGGCCGCCAGCACGGAGGAGTAGTACATGCCGTACCGCGAGGCCAGCGCATTATTCACAAAAACGGTCGCCGAGGTCGAGGCCGTGCCGTAGAACGGAAACTCGTCGGGAACCGACCGCTGCGTGTACTGGTTGACGTTGTTGGCCGAGTAGTCGAACTGTCGGGTCCATTTGCCAAGGTCCGACCGGGTGCGGTTGCCGATCTGGTCGTTTTAATCATAGCGACTCGGCATAGGCGCCTCGCCCTATTAGTTCTTCGAACCCCCTCCTGAATTGGGTTGAAGACCATGTCGCGCCCCTGTATATTGAAGACATGATCGATTTGATTCAACAGAAACGCGGCGAACTGACCAGCCTCTGCCGCCAATACAAGGTTGAGCGTCTCGATCTGTTCGGCTCCGCAGCCACAGGCCAGTTCGACCCCTCCTCCAGCGACCTGGATTTTATCATCGAATTTGAGGAACGGTCGATCTCAGGCCAGTTGAATCGGTACCTCGATTTTGCGGAAGCACTGGAACGCCTTTTTGGGCGCCATGTGGATCTCCTGACTCCTCGATCCATCCGCAACCCCTACTTCCGGCAGACCCTCGACCGCACCAAAGAGACACTCTATGACCGCGGAATTCAAACAACGCATCCATGATGCCATCGGAGCCTGTCGCGCCATTCAATCCTTTACGGCGGACGTCTCCTTTGACGACTACTCCGGCAACCTGATGCTACGGTCCGCCGTCGAGCGTCAGTTTGAAATTCTCGGAGAGGCGCTGAATCGGGCCTCCGAATCAAACCCGGCAATTCTGTCTTCCCTTTCCGATGTGCCGCGGATTGTCGGGATGCGAAACCGCATCATTCACGGCTACGATTCGGTTGACGACGAGATCGTCTGGGATGCCGTTCAACACCATATTCCTCCCCTGTTGGCCGCCCTTCCGGACATCCTGCGTTAATGGGGAAGCCTAATAGTCGTTAATCGCGGCTCCCCCTCGCGGCTCGGCAGGGACGCCTCGCCCTACCCTCATTGGCAAGGCCGCCTTCCCCTCAGCTCCCCTTCGGCTGATACATTTGGAAATACTCGACGGGAATGGCGTCGCCCGTTTTTTCGGAACGCGCTTTCATAATCTCGCCCACGCCCTTGATCAGGGCCGGCGGGGCAATTCCAATTTCAATCGACTTGCCGGCTTCCACCATGGCGCTGAGCAAGTCGCAACTCTTGATGAGCACGCCGTCCACCGGATCAAACGAATCCTTGTTATACGTGGAATCCAGTTCGGCCGAGGTCACCGCGCGCCGCTGCCCCTTTTCCCGGATCCGATTTTCGAACGGCTTCTCAACAAAGTAGATCACCTGGCTGTGCCACGTTTCCGGAAGCAGCGGAAGCAGGTTTTCCCGGACCAGGGACCGCTCCTCCTCCTCCACAAACTGCTCCAGCCCTTCGATCGATTTCTTAATGGGCGAGATAATGTCGCGGGTGAAAACCTCGGGCAGATCGTGCATCAGCGCGCCCAGGAAATTATTCCTCCTACGCACGGGACAGAATCCGCGATCCGCGCCGAACAGGTACGCCAGGATGGCCGTGAACAGGGAGTGCCCCAGCACGGAGGTGCTCGGCATGCGCGGCGTCTGCGCCCAGCGCTGCTGGAACCGCAACTGGCCGCACAGGTCCACAAAGCCGTACGCCTTCTGCTTGAGGTTGATCTTCCGGACGCCGACGAGATCGATGTAATCCTCGAGCTGGTTTTCGATCTCCTCGCGCGTCCTCTCAATGCCATAGAGGAACGGCCCGCTGTGATAGACCATGCGGAACTCCCACTGCGTGGCGAGATAGTGGGCCGCCTTCAGGATGCGCCGCTCCCGGCAATTGCTTCGCTCGCCAGCCAGATACGCCCCCAGCCGCGCATGAAGATCGCCCATCGATTCCAGCTCCGGCTCCAGCTCTTTCAGGACGTGGCGGTTGACCTTTTCGCCATGCGTGCTCATCAGCCGGTGAAAGAACGGCGCCTTGAGATCCGTCAGCACCACGCGCGGGAGGAACTCGAAGATCAGCCCGTCAATCAGGAACGACCAATCCAGGCCCTCCCCGCCCCGCCGGTCCTCCTCGAACTTGGCGAGCAGGTACACGATGATCGCCTTATGCGCCTGCTTGTCCAGCTCGGTCAGCTCCACGGGACGCACGTGATCGTTCCACCGCTGAATGGACGCCGCGCCGAACAACCGGTCAATCAATGCTTTAGAAATCATTTACTCGCCTCGCCTCGTTACGAAATCGCACGCGGGTAGAATAGCGATTTGATCCGCCCCGCCGCTAGACAAATCGGCCGTCCTTCAGGAACACACGCCCATCGACCGTCATCCGTCCGCCTTTCCGCAAATCGCGGATCAGATCCCAATGCAGGGACGACCTGTTCCGCCCGCCCGTTTCTGGATACGACTCTCCCAGCGCCAGATGGATGGTGCCGCCGATTTTTTCATCGAACAGGATGTTGCGGATAAACCGGTCGATCTTGGGATGCGTGCCGATTCCCAGCTCGCCCAGGCGCCGGGCGCCCGGATCGGAGTCGAGCATGGCGAGCAGGAACGCCTCGTTCTTCTCGGCCGTCGCCTCCACGACTTTCCCCTTTTTGAACACAAGCCTGACGCCGGCGACTTCGCGCCCGTGGACGCAGACGGGAAAATCGAAGCGGATGGTCCCTTCGGCCGACGTCTCGACCGGGCCGGTAAAGATCTCGCCGCTCGGCATGTTGCGCTTTCCATCCGAGTTGATGAACGTCCGGCCCTTCACCGACAGAACCAGATCCGTATCCGGCCCCTCGATCCTGATCCGGTCCGCCCCGCGCATCCGGCGGATCAGTCGCTCCTGGAGCGCATGCAGCTCCGCCCACTGCTTGAGGGGCTCCGGCTCGTCCGCGAATTGCGCCCCGAACACGTAGTCCTCGAAGTCGCAGAGGCTCATCTCCGCATCCTGCGCATACGCCGCGGTGGGGAACAGCGTGTTGACCCAGCGCTTGTTCCTCAGGAGCGCGCGGACCGGTTTCTGCAATTGCGCCAGCGCCGACATCTTCGCCGGCGCGACCCCGCTCAGCCCGCGCGTGTTGCTCTCCGACTGCACACCGATGGTCGCATCCACGCACCGGGCATAGGCGAGCTGGTACGAGGGCAGCGTCTCGAACAGGTTCTTCCGCCCCACGCGGAAGAAGGCTTCCGAAAGACCGGGCGGACTCATCCGCAGCGCGGGAAAGGCGCCGGCGCGATAGAGCTCCTCGCAGACGGACTCGAGCAGGGGCTCGGCCAGCGATGTGCCGGAAACGCCGATCTGCTGTCCGCTTTTCGCCTCCACGCAATAGTGGACCAGGATTCGCGCCAGGGCGGTGACCCGTTGATCTTTCATGACTCGCTCTCCTTGGCGGATGCGGAGCCGCGCTCGTTGATGGCCTTCTGGATGACTTCCCGCAATTCGCCATGCATGCGCAACGGCCGCCCCTCGCGGTTCACGCAGGCATGGTCCGTATACCCCGTCACCAACCGCTCGCCGTCCCGGCGAACCACATAATGCATGCGAAACCGGATGGCGCCCCGCAATTCGGGAACCACCTCCACGGTCAGGAGGTCATCGTAGCGGGCCGGGCTGCGGTAGGAACAGTGCGCCTCGATCACCGGCAGCAGCACGCCCGTGGCTTCCAGCCGCGAATACGGAAAATCGTAGGCCCGCAACAGCTCGGTGCGGGCCATCTCGAAATAGACCAGGTAGTTCGAGTGGTACACCATGTTCATCTGGTCCGTATCGGCATAAGGCACGCGAACGGTGATGGAAAACGGTTCTTTCAACGCTTCATTCATCCGGCGAAGTGTACTCGAAAAAGGAATCTGTGCCAATTCGAAGATCGATCAGAAAATCCGCGTAATGCCCGGCGTCCCGTCAAAGCCGCGATCGAATGACAGGATGGTCGAAACGGCCTGTCTCCGCATAACGGCCACATGCAGCGCATCGCGGGAAGAAAGGCGAGGCGTCCCCAGCAGGATATCCTTGGCGGCAAGCACCTCCCGTGCCTCAATGGGAAACACCTCGTCAACCACCCCCAACAACGCCTGAACGGCTGGCTGGATCGCATCCAAACGGTCAATCGACCGATATCGGTGCAGTATTTCCTGCAAGACCTCGGCATCGGTCACGAGGCGCCTTCCTTCGGCAATAAGCTTTTCCAAAGCGCGCTGGGCATCAACCTTGTGCGGATGCACCGCCCCCACGAGATACATCGGGATGTTCGAGTCGATGAATATCATGCCTCGCCGCCTCCGGAATAGCCTTGCTCGATTTCCTTCAGCATGCCGTCAATGTCAGCTGTCGGATAACTGTGCGTGGCTGCCTCGCGGACCGCCTGCACTTTTCCCCCGATATCCGCCTCCGGATATTCCCTCTGCGCGGCATGCAGCGCCTGGCGCACCCAGTTGGAAACGGTTAAGTGCTGAGCCTTGGCAATGCGTTGAATAGCGGCCATTTCTTCATCGTCAACAACCACTTGTAGTCGCGTACTCATCTGAATAGTATTCCATACTCCCGACGGAGAGTCAATCAGCGGCAACCGGGGGCCTCTCCAAAGGCTCGAAGCCCGGGCTTGGCAACGTGTGGATTGTTTGAATGGCTGCCGTGGAACCCATCTGGGCACAAACGTCGATCGCGGAATTGACGGCCGCGGTAACGGCGGCTTCGACCAGTATCCCGATGATTCCCCCGCCTCCATTCCCCGAGCTGTTTTGCTCGTGCCAGCCCGCCTGCCAGACGAGCGCCCCAGTGGCGCTTTCCACCATCCAGCATGAGCCGGCCACTTCCGATGAGCCGTTGACCACGTGATACCGGGTCGCCCACACATCAATCTTCGAATAGAGAAGGTAGTCGGCTTTCAGATCGGCGCCCAGTCGCCCGGGTTGAAGTCCGGGAATGTCGCGAAGCGTCAGGCCGCTGGACGAGGCATAGGTCACGACCCGGTCGGCGGAGATCACCTCAAATCCGCGCTTGCGCAGCATGTCCTCGCACACCTTGTTGAACACGATCGGCGCGGAGGGTTCGGGCGTCGCATTGGAGCTGGGAATGATCGCCACTCGAACGGGATCGCGCTGGAAATAATAGTGCCCCGGCCCGCGCGGCGTGGAACATCCCGAGCCGCACAGGAGAATGACGGTCATCGCCGCCACGGAAAGGATCACCGTCTTATTCCTGTTTCGCTTCATTGAAGGGCCGCCTTGAAGCGAGGGTCCGCCAGAATCTGGCGCAAAGTCATGTGCACCAGCTGCTGTTCATCCACCTTCAAATATCCCCACACCGAACACAGGGCGCGCTTGGCAAAAAGGAGCTCGCCGCGCGGCGACAGGATCTGCGCGTCCAGGATCCACAGGGTTGGCGACAGGACCCACAATTCCGTCCCCAGGTACACCGCCCGATCCTCCGGCCGCGCGTTTTCACGGATTGCCTTTTGCAGTTCGCGGAAGTCCGGCCCGAACGAAAAGGCCGGCCGCCGGGTCGAGGCGCCAGCCGCCTTCAGCTCGGCCTCCAGCGCTTCCGTCACAAACACCCACGGGGTAAAGTCCGCGGCCAGCCCTTTGCGCGCCTCCGGGGACAGCTTGTCGATGACGGGACAGACGCATACGGGAGCGCCGGCGGGAAGGGCGATGGCGCCGAACCGATCCTGGGCGGCCTTGTACGCCGACGGCTTGAACTTCGGGCTGGCGCACCCGGCGGCCAGCAGGATCAGTCCGGCACAAATAAGTCTAATATAGGGACGCGGCATATCAGCGCTGGTCCAGGCCCTGATCGATCAGCTTGTCCACGAACTTGCTGATGGCCGCACGAAGCGCGTTGGCGGCCATGGTCTCGTCGTAGCCGGCCGTCGAGCCGAAGCCCAGCACCTGGTTCGCCGCCACCTCCACCACTCCGCGGCCGCTTTCGGAGGCAATGATGCGGCCGGTGGCCACATCGACGAGGCGGACATCCACCACAGCTTCGGCCTCCTGGACCACCTTGGCGCCAAAGATGCACGACTGCGCCCGGCGCGAGCGGTACCCGAAGCTGGAGACGGTGCCGATCACCACCATATCGACGCCGGCCCGCTTGCCAACCGCCGCGGCGGCGCCGGCATCGCTCTTCACAATTCCGGCCAGTTGCTGCTCGTCCGCAATCTGGTTCATCTTCGCCCGCTCGTACAGGGCGAATTGTCCGGACCGATCGAGGTAGGTCGTCAGGACGGCGGCCGCGCTGCGGCCGATGCGGCCGTGGCCATAATCGGTCTGATCCTCGAAATCGAGCACGCCCACGCGCTTGCGCTGGGCCAGCGGCAGGGGCTGCCGGGTGGAGGACCATCCGGGCGCCACATTTTCCTCTTCCTTTCGGATCTGCGAGGAATAGCATCCCGCCAGCAAAACCAGGCTCAACGCCGCCGCCGTTCCCATCCATTGCTTTTTCATGGTGATTTCCTTTCGTGTCTGGCCCTAAATTAAAACACCCGCCCCCAGTTCGCAAGCCCTTATCCTATCCCGCCTGTTGCGCCAACCGGACCATGGTCCGGTAATTCTCCAGCGTGTTCGCCGTTATGGTGCGCCCATAGGGAGAGGCGGAAGGCATGAGCACAAATCCGCGCCCCTCCCCCGCCGTCCCCTGCTCCAGCGCCAGGCGAACTTTTTTTTCGAAATCGCGGGGTTGAAGATTCTCAACGTCCGCGACCTCCAGGTTTCCGAACAGCACCATCTGCCGCCCGACCTGGTGGCGCACGTCGATCAGCTCCATGTCGCCCTGCGGCGGCGGCTCGACCGGATCAAGTCCGTCGGCTCCCATCTGTGCGATCAGCGGCAGAATGTTTTTCAGGCGGCCGTGGCAATGAATGCGCGCGAACCCGCCGTGCTTCTGGATCGCGCGGACCATCGGCCCCGTGTAGCGCACCACATATTCCTCGAATAGCGCGGGCGGCAGATAGGGCTCGGAGGCATATTCGGGGCCGTAAATGCGCCAGAGGCGCCCGGGGAAAAGGGCCGCCGTTTCCTCCGTCTCGCGCAGCAGCGGCCCGGCGAACTTCTGAAGCAGCTCGTGGAACAGCGCCTGCTCGGTCATGGCGATGACCGTATAATCCTCCATCGAGAACAAGCTGGCGGCATTGCACAGCGGATCGGCCGTATCCACCAGCACGATGCCGCGGTCCCCCAAGGTGCGATCCGCATTCTCCATATTGGAAACATCGACGCGGTGGGCGAACAGGGAATCGGGGAGCTTCAAAAACGCCTTCAAGTCCTCCGTGTCCTTCAGCAGGTGCTCCAGGGTCCAGGTTGTATTGACGTCCGGATCCCGCCTCGTCAGCGACGTGAGCGTCCGCCCGGAGGCGTGATACGTGGTTCGGGTAAAAAGGGATCCGCCCTCCAGATACTCGTCTGTTTTCGCCAGCTCGCCGACCAGCGCCGCGTCCAGGGCCGGGCGGATCGGCCCGCACATCCGGATCAGGTCCGTCTGCTCCTCGGCGAGCTCCAGCAGCGGCGCCCAGTCCGGAGTGTGATAGACATTGAACGGCGAGGGATCCGCGGGATCAACCGTGAAGCCCCCGATTTCATAAAAGCTCACGGCCGGCCGGTCGACCGGTTTGCCGTTCAAGGTTGCCATCAGGCGTTCGCGTCGATTCATGCCAACTCCTTCACCCGGGCCATGTCGTTGCCAGGCGGATCATCGTCCTGTAGTTTTCAAGCGTATGCGGCGTGAGGGTTCTTCCGTAGGGCGAGGCGGACGGCATCAGCACAAAGCCGCGCCCCTCCCCCGCCGTGCCTTCCGCCAAAGCCGTGTGTACCTTTTTCTCGAAATTTCGGGGCGGCAGGTTTTCGATGTCCGAGGCTTCCAGGTTTCCGAACAGGACAAGCTGTCCGCCGGGCTCGCGGCGAACCTCGGCCAATGCGACATCGCCCTGGGGCGGCGGCTCGACAGGATCGAGCGCATCGACGCCCATTCCGGCGATCAGCCCCAGCACTTTTTTCAACCGGCCGTGGCAGTGGATCCGGACGTAGCCGCCGTGGCGCTGGATCGTCCGGACCACGGGGGTCGCGTATCTCACCACGTACTCGTTGAAAAGCGACGGCGGCAGATACGGCTCCGTGGCGTACTCGGGCCCGCAGAAGCGCCAGAGATGATTTGGAAATCGGGACGCCAGCTCCTCGACCTCTTTTTCAAGATGACCGGCGAACTTGGCGAGAAGGCGATGGAACAGCTCGCGCTCCGTCAGGGCGATCACCGTGAAATCCTCCATCGAGAACAGTCCCACAATCCGCCCCAGCGGATCTCCGGTATCCACCATCACGATGCCCCGGTCGCCCACCTCGCGGTCCGCGGCTTCCATGGGCGCCGCATCAAGAACGCGGGCGAACAGTTCGTCGGGCAGCTCGATAAACGCTTCCAGATCTTCCGGCGATTTGCACAGGTGTTCGAGCGTCCACGTGGTGTTCACTCCGGGATCCTGCCGGGTCAGCGTCGAAAGTGTTTTGTTCCCCGCCACGCGGTACGACGTCCTGAAATACCGGGAGCCGTCCCTGTCGTATTTTTCGGAACTTACGACGGAAGCGTACAGGTCGGGATACAGAACCGTCCGGGCGGGCGAAGTGATGCGGATCAGGTCCGACTCCTCCTCGGCCAGCTCCAGAAGCGGCGCCCAATCGGGTGAATTGAAAATGTTGAACGGCGACGGATCGGAGCGGTCGACCTTGTTTTTTCCGATCTCATAAAAATTAACGGAAGGCCTGTCCACGGGTCGTCCCTGCAAGGTGGCCATCAATCGTTCACGGCGGGTCAACATGTCGACTTTCTTTTCACGGATGGAAAAACAATAACGGATCGGCTATAGTAAGCAATATGTTTCACGAGGACACCATTGCCGCCATTGCCACCGCTTCCGGGCCGGGAGCCATCTCGATCGTTCGCCTTTCCGGGCCTGCGGCACTTCCCATCGCCGACCGCTTGTTCCGTTGTTCCGCTCCCCTCCCCTCCGCTCGCGCTGGCGGAACGTTCGTTTACGGTCGGATTGTTTCTCCCGAAGGCGTTGTAGACGAAGGGCTCTTGCTCATTTTCCGTGCGCCCCACAGCTATACCCGCGAGGATGTGATCGAGATTCAGTGCCATGGCGGAAGGGAAAGCGTTCGGCGGGTTCTTCGCCTGGCCCTGGAAGCCGGCGCACGGCCAGCTGAACCGGGGGAATTCACGCGCCGCGCTTTCCTGAGCGGTCGTTTGGATCTCGTTCAGGCAGAAGC
>CAIKKV010000671.1 GCA_903828035.1 uncultured bacterium | reverse complement strand
GGGCAGGCACTTGCCGATGGTCTTGTGCACCTTGCGCAGCTCGTCCATCAGGGGCAGCCGGGTGTGCATCCGCCCTGCCGTATCAATCAGCACCAGGTCGGTCCCCCGCGACTGCGCCGCCTTGATGGCATCGAACGCCACCGCCGCCGCGTCTGAGCCCTGTCGTCCGGAGACGCACTCGCAGCCGACCCGCTCAGCCCAGATGCGCAGCTGGTCGGTGCCCGCGGCGCGGAAGGTGTCGCCCGCGGCCAGCAGCACCGTTCGCTTATGCGCTTTGGCCAGGTGGGCCAGCTTGGCCGAGGTCGTCGTTTTGCCCGATCCGTTCACGCCGATCAGCAGGATCACCCGCGGCGTTCCGGAGAAGGCCCAGTCGACCGGCTCCGCCTCGCCCAGCATGGCCTGCATGCTTTTCTCGAGCCGCTCCACCAGCTTGTCGCCAAAGCCGCGCTTCACCTCGTCCAGCAGCTGTGCGGCCAGGCGGGGCGGCACATCCGCCTTGATGAGGATTTCCTCGAACTCCTCGAGCGTCCGGGCATCCGGCTTGACCGCCTCGACCAGCGACCGGAAGCCGTCGGCGATAACCTGTCTCGTTCGGGCTAGCGCCTGGAACCATTTCTTCACGATTCGGGCTCCGCGGCCGAATCCTTAGCCGTTCGCAGCGGGCGGGTCAGGTCCTTGCTGATGCGGTCCAGGATGCCGTTCACGAACTTTCCCGAGATGCCGCCCGAGAAATCGCGGGCGATATCGACCGCCTCGTTGATCGACACCACCGGCGGAATATCCGTCCTGAACTTCATCTCGTAGATCGCGATGCGCAGGATGTTGCGGTCCACCTTGGACATGCGCTTGACGTCCCAGTTTTCGGCGACCTTCCGGAGCATGGCGTCCAGGGCGTCGAGGTTCTCGAGAACCCCCCAGATCAGCTCCTCGGTAAAAGCCCGGCAGTCCTTGGAGACGGTGTTGTCCTGGAGCGACCAGAAATCCTTGAGCGTCTCATGGATGTCGGAGTGCTCAAACTCGATTTCAAAGAGGAACTGAAGCGCGAACTCGCGGGCGTCGCGTCTCATTTTCATGCGTTCATTCATAATTGCTTGAAGAGGTTCACCATTTCTATTGCCGCTTGAGCCGCCGTCCAGCCTTTGTTCCCGGCCTTCGTGCCCGCCCGTTCGATCGCCTGCTCCAGGTTCTCCGCCGAAATCACCCCGTTGATGATCGGGAGGTGCGTCTCCAGTCCGATCTGGATCAGGGACCGCGCCACCTGGCCGTTGATCATCTCGGCATGACGGGTCGCCCCCTGGATCACGCATCCCAGAACCACCACCGCCTCGACCTTGCCAGAGGCGGCCATCCGCTGGGCCGCGTACGGGGTTTCATTGGCGCCCGGCACCCAGGCGACGGTGATGTTGTCCGACTCCACGCCATGGCGGGTCAGGCAGTCAACCGCCCCGCCAAGCAGTTGCTTGGTCAGGAAGTCATTGAAGCGGCTGACCACGATGCCGACCTTGATGCCGTTACCGATCAGTGTTGCGCCGATTTCTTTCATTTCCATTCTCCTGTCGTTAATCCCCGTTTATAACAAATGACCCAGCTTGTCCTTCTTCGTCTGCAGGTAGCGGCGGCTGTGTTCGGTCGCCATCGACACGAGCGGAACGCGCTCCGCGATAACCAGCCCGTATCCCTCGAGCCCCACCACTTTCCTCGGATTGTTCGTGATCAGCCGGAGGCTCCGCAGCCCCAGGTCCGCGAGGATCTGGGCGCCGATTCCATAGTCGCGCAAATCGGCCGCGAATCCCAGCTTTTCATTGGCCTCCACGGTGTCGAGGCCCTGGTTCTGCTGCAGCGCGTAGGCGTGGAGCTTGTTGGCCAGGCCGATGCCCCTTCCCTCCTGCCGCATGTAGAGGATGACGCCCGTCCCGGCCTCCGCCACCATCTCCATGGCATGGTTCAGCTGGTCGCCGCAGTCGCAGCGCAGGGATCCGAAAACGTCGCCCGTCAGGCATTCGCTATGCACGCGGACGAGCGGGCTCGGCACCGCGGCAAGGTCGCCCATGATCAGGGCGAGGTGGTTCTCCCCGTCCAGCACGGAGCGGTACAGCTTCAGCGTGAAGATGCCGTGCCGGGTCGGCAGCTGGATGGTCTCGATGCGCTCCACCAGCTTTTCGCGCTTCTGCCGCCAGGCGATGAGCTGGCGGACGGATGTCATTTTGAGCCCGTGCTTGCGGGCGAACACCTTGAGCTCTGGAAAACGGGCCATGTGGCCGTCTTCGCGCAGGATCTCGCAAATGACGCCGGCCGGCTGCAAGCCCGCCAGGCGGGCCAGGTCGACCGCCGCCTCGGTGTGCCCCGCCCGGCGCAGGACGCCGCCCTCGCGGGCCTGCAGGGGAAAGGTGTGGCCGGGGGTCATCAGGTCCTGGCGCGTGGTTTTTTCGGCCACCAGGGACGTGATGGTCGTCGCCCGGTCGGGGGCGCTGATGCCGGTCGTGGTGCCGTGCCGGTAGTCCACGCTCTCCATGAAGGCCGTTCCATGCGAATCGCCGTCGCCAATCCTCGCCATGGGATGGATCTGGAGGCGCTCGAGCCGCTCGCGGGTCAGTGCCGTGCAGATCAGCCCGCGCCCGTGGGTCACCATGAAGTTAATGGCGGCATCGGTCACTTTTTCCGCCGCCATCACAAGGTCTCCCTCGTTCTCGCGGGTTTCGTCGTCCGTGACCACCACGATCTCGCCCTTGGCGATCGCCTCAAGGGCCGTCTCGATCGAATCCAGTCCGCACTCCCCACCGTCAGCCTGTGTCTCGTTCATGGCATCCTTAAAAGAAAAACCCGAAGACAACAATGTCTCCGGGTACAACGGTGGGCCACACGTTGCCGCAAGACCGGTTTCTTCTCCCATCCAGACTATACTGTCGGCCCCGGAGTCACACCGGATCTGTCCTTTCCTTGCGGAAAGGACTCGCGGGCTTTACCGCCGGTCAGGACTTTCCACCGCCGCCGGCGGATCACCTGCATCCCGAAGACAAGTCTCTTGCGTTAGAAGCCCCTATTTCATATCTT